>CAYQZO010000108.1:0-6480 GCA_964421925.1 uncultured Acidimicrobiaceae bacterium | reverse complement strand
GATCGAGGCCTTCGCCCCCGCGGCATCGCCCTGAGCGAGGAGCAACAGGGCGCGCCCCGGCTGGGCGTCGGATCCGAGTTCGTAGGCCTTGGCGTACGACTCGGCGGCGGCATCGAAGTCGCCACGCCGGAGCCGGATGTCGCCCATCTCCTTCTGCGCCGACGCCACCCCGTCCACCAGGCGATACCGCTCCAGCTCCTCGCAGGCCACCCGCGCCTGTTGCTCGGCCTCGCCGTAGCGCCCGTGCAGCTTGTTCAGCTCCGCCCGATGCACCTTGCAGATCCCGGGGTAGCCACCCAGGGCGTTGCGCTCCATCCAGCGGTCGGCGCGCTCGGTCCACTCGCCGGCCCGGCCATAGTCTGCGATGTTGCGACAGGCGGCGATCGTGTTGCAGTACACCAGGCAGGCGGTCTGCAGGTCGATCTCGTCGGCGACGGCGGCGGCCGCGGCCTCGTCGATCAGCGCCATGCCGTCGCGCCATGCGCCGCCGCCGATCATGGTGAAGCCCTTCAGGCTGATGCCCATGGCGCGCACCTCGGGCACGCTGCGCTCCCGCCCGAGTTCGATGGCCTCATCGATCAGCGCCAGGGCTGTATCGATGTCGCCGGCGCCGAATGCTGCGCTCGCAGCCTGGGTCAGCCGGAGCCAGGCGTGCTCGGGAGCGCCCGGCTCCTCGGCCAAGAGCTCCTCGGCCTTGGCGATCCACCCGGCCCCCACAGAGTACGACGCCCGGCGGATCGCCAGATAGGCGAGCTGGGTGGCGATGTAGGCGGCGCCGGTCCGATCTGCCTGCCTGATGTAGGCGGCATAGGCGCGTTCGAACGACTCGAAGGCGTCGTCGGGGTAGCCGGCCCACCACGATGCGTTGGCGAGCCGAACCAGGTCGTCGGCTTCGAGCGCGCCGGCATCGGCCGCCTCCGCATAGGCCTGGCGAGCTTCGGACCAGGCGTGGCGGTCGACCGCCTCCCGGGCAGCGCTGAGGGCATCCGCCATGCCGCGACGATACCGGCCGAACCGACTCAAGTCCGGCCGGCGGGCAGACCGTCGCGGCGGATCAACAGGCTCGTGCTCACCAGCGCTACCCAGAGACCGAACCCGAGCCCGGGTACCTCGAAATAGGCCGGGACCACCAACAGGGACACGGCAAACAGGTACCCGATATAGATCAGCCAGGCGGGAAGCGCACCCGAACCCCGTCCGATCGTCGACGTCGCGACCACGAACATGGCTTGCATGCGCGGCATGGCGACGACGAGCACCAGATCGGCGGCACGCCCCCAGATGGTGATGTCGGCGGCGTCGGGGGCAGCGGCCTCGCCGAGGGCGATGATGCCGGCGGTTCTCAGGGCAAGCCCGATCAGCGCCAACGCCACGAAGAGAACGGCCGAAGCGTCGAAGATCGTCGACAACAACGGGTCTCTGCTCTCGGCAAGTCGCTTGCGCAACACCACCACGAACCACAGAAAGGCAATGGCGCTGAGCGCCGCCAGGTTGAAGGCCAGAACGGCGAGAGCGCGGTTCGTCGAGTCTGCCGCCCACTCCACGAACGCGGCGCTTTCCCGATCGGGCGCCCACAGCCCGATCAGCTCGATCGGGGCGTAGAGCGCGGCGAACGCGTACCCGGCGATCGCCGCCGCCTCGATGGAGTATCGCTTTGGCTCGTCGCTGCGCATCCGTGGCGGATTATCGCCCATCGAGCCACGCCGTAGAATCGAGCCCGGCGCCACCAAGGGAGCGCTATGGACGACCAGCGCCCTTCCGACAGCTCGGATCAGAGTCCGCCCACCACTCGTCGGACACGCATGCGGAACGAGGCTGCGCGCCTCAAGCAGAGTGGCGAGGAGCTGCTCGTCGACCTCAGGAGCATTCGACCCCGGTCCCGGACGGTCAGCGCCGGCTTCCTCCTCTACGAGCGAGAACAGGAGTTCCCGACCTCCCTGCTCGTCGGGGCCCTTGCCAGTCGCATCGTGATCTTCATCATCCCGTTCTACCTGCTGGTGATCTTCCTCACCGGAGTCGTCGCCGACGTCGCTGGAACCAGTGCCGGTCAGACAGCTTCCGACCTCGGGCTTCCCGAGTTGTTCGTCGACGCCACCGCCGACTCGGCGGCGGCGAGCGGCCAATGGCGCTTGCTCGCCGTCGTCCTCACCATCTTCGCCGTGGTGTGGGCGGGCAACGGCCTTGGCCACACCCTGAACCTGGCGAACACCGTCGCCTGGCGGCAGCCCCGATACCGACCAAGGCGCCGGTGGTTGGTGCCGCTCGCCGTCATCGCCGTCGGCCTCCTCGCCATCCTCGCCAACGGCGCATTCGCCGCGTTGAACGAGCCGGGGTGGATCGACAACGTGTTCCTGATCCTCACCGAGGTCTTCGTGGTCGCCGCGATATGGCTGGTGCTGTCGCGCCTCCTCCCCCGAGACCCCGGGGCCAACCGGTGGGTCGACCTCGTGCCGGGCGCGGTGCTCATGGGTTGCTTTGTCGTCGTGATGAAGGCGGCGATCGCCTTGTACCTGGCACCGAAGTGGAACTCCTACGACTCCCGATACGGCGACATCGGCGTCGTCCTGGTGATGCTGGCCTGGGCGTACCTCATCTCCTATGCCGCGGTAGGCAGCGCCCAGATCAACTCCGCCCTGTACTCGACCCAACTGAACTCGGGTGCCGCCGGGACGGGCAGATCCTGGCCGCTGTACGACCTGGTCCGCACGCAGTGGCGCCAGTTCCGGGGCAAGGAGAAGGCGGGCTAAGCCTCGGCGCCGACCGACGCGGAGACCAGCGCCACGGCCTCGTCGACCGCCTGCTGCGCCTCCTCGATCTTCTGAGCCCAGGTGACGATGTCGCCGCGGCGCAAGGCGAGCTCGGCCTCCTCGAAGGCGTCCGCAGCCTGCTGCAGCAGCTCGACGACCCGCTCCTCGACGGTCCCCGTGGGCGGCCGGCCGTCACCGTCGCCGTCGCCGCCCGTCGACTCGCCGAAGACGGCGGCGAGGGCTTCGTCGAGGCTGTTGCGCATCTCGATGTTGCCGTCGAAGGAGACCACCACCCGCTTGAACTCCGGGATTCCGCCCTGCGGCCCTTGCTCATCGGCCGTGATGTACACGGGCTGCACGTAGAGCAGGGACTCCTCGATGGGTATCACCAGCATGTTCCCCTGGATCACCTGGGACCCGGTCTGGCCGAGCAGGGTGAACTCGGCGGAGATCACCGGGTCCTGGTTGATGAAGTTGCCCACCTGGCCGGGCCCGTCGGGAGGACTCGCGGTGGGGAGGGCGAACTCGATGATGCGCCCGTACTCGGTGAGGGGGCCGGACTTGGCCACCATGAACGACACCATGTTGGGTCGATCCCTCGGAGTGAACGGTTGCATGAGCAGGAAGGACAGCTCGTCGTCGCCGGGGAGCTTCATGAGCAGGTAGTACGGGAGCATCGGCGTGGTGGAGAAGGGCTGGCGCAGGCCGGGGCGATTGAACTGAGTCGCCGGGTCCCTGGCGATCTCCCACGGGTCGTTCACCGTGTAGAAGTCCTGGGGATCCGTCATGTGGTACAGCGTGTACATGTCGGTCTGCACCCGGAACAGGTCCTCCGGGTAGCGGAAGTGCGAGATGATGTCGGCGGGCATCTCGCTGAGGTCGCTGAACACGCCGGGGAAGATGTTGCGGTTGGCCTGGATGATCGGATCGTCGGGATCGATCACGTACAGGTCCATGGTTCCGTCGTAGGCGTCGATCACCGCCTTCACCGAGTTGCGGATGTAGTTGAAGCCGTTGGGCAGGTGCATCGCTTCGCCGTTGGTGGCGTTGAGCCGGCCGGTCGATGCGCTCGCCGAGTACGGGAACCGTCCGGTGATCGTGTACAGGTCCATCACCCACTTCAACCGGCCCCCGGAGATCACGATGTAGGGGTCGGCGTCGGCGGCGAGGAAGGGGGCGATCCGCTGCACCCGGTTGCGGATGTTGCGCTCCAGGAGGACCTTGCTGGATGGTGTCAGGTTGTCCGAGATCAGTGTGTCGAGGTTCCCGAAGCGCAGCGCCCAGGCCAACCGGTGGAAGAACCCGCCGAGGGTCACCCCGCCGGACCCGTCGTAGTTGTTGCGCTCCACATCGGAAGCACTGCCCCCGACCGGGAAGTCGACCTCGGCCTGCTTCGTGCCCGCGATCACGTAGTCGTTCTGGAGGTGATCGGAGAAGTACAACCGGGGCTGGGTGATCTCGAGCGTGGGATCGTCGAGGGCGTTGACCGGCGGGATGTCCGACACGATGAAGTCGGGGCGGCCGCTTCCGGTCACGTTGTTCGCCGGGGAGAGCACCGAGCCGAAGCCGTGGGTGTACACCAGACGCTCGGTGACCCACCCTTCACCGGGGATGTTCGGCTCATCCAGCTCGCGAGCCGAGATCATCACCTGGGTCAGCTCTTCTTCGATGACGTACCTGTCGACGTCGACGTCCCCGAGGTCGTAGTAGGTGACGATGTTCTGCAGCTCCCGGTAGGTGGTCCCCAGCACACCGGGGTCCCACAGCCGGATGTTCTTGATGGTGGGATCGTTGGCGACGAGGTCGTTGGCGGTGAGGTCTGGAGAGGCGGCGAACTGCTCGGACTCGACGTCGGTGAGCCCGTAGCCGCGCCGGGTGAAGTCCAGATTGTGCTGGACGAACTCGGCCTCGAGCTCGACGTCGTTCGGCTGGACCTGGAGGCGCTGCACCAACGCCGGGTAGATGCCGCCAACCACGATCGAGGTGACCAGCCACAGCCCGGCGGCGACCAGGGGAAGCGTCCAGCCCCGGAACCAGACGTTGACCAGCAGGATCCCGGCGGCCACGAGGGAGATGATGATGAGCAGGTTGAGCGCCGGGATCTGGGCGTGGACGTCGGTGTAGGAGGCCCCGAACACCTGGCCCCGCTGCGAGAAGAGCAGGTCCCACTTGTCCAGCTGATACATGGCGGCCTTCAACAGGGCGAGCACGGCGAGCAGAATCGATATGTGGGCCTTGGCGCCGGAGCTGGTATGGGCGCCCGGGCCCTGCACCCGGATCCCGCCGTTCAGGTAGTGGACGGCGACCACGATCAGGGAGAGCACCAGGACGAGCTGGAACGCCCAGCCGGCGACATCGCGTAGGAAGGGCACGTCGAACACGTACAGGCCGACGTCGTTGTTGAAGATGGGGTCGTCGAAGCCGAAGGCGCCGCCCTGGGAGAACAGCAGCCAGTCTTCCCACCAGGCGGCTGCGCCGAGCCCGAGCAGGATGCCGAAGAACGCGGCCGCGCCGATGCGCAGCCATCGGGCTCGGGGCTCAACCCACATCTGGTAGCGCTCCAGCAGCTCCTCGTCGGGGCTCCCCGGTATCACCCCGAGGCGCGGCGAGAGCCGGTCGGCGATGTACAGGTTGAGCCAGAACATCAAGAAGGCGAACAGCGAGGCAACGATGACCAGCCACACCTTGGTGAACACGAGCGTCGACCACACCCCGGTGTGGCCCACCGAGTGGTACCACAGGTAGTCGGTCCACAGCGTCGCCAGCCAGCGGGCGGCAATGAAGACCAGGAGGAGAAAGCCGATGGTGATCCAGATCCATCGCCTGGAACTCCGGCCCGTGTACGGAATCGGATCCCTATCGATCACGGGGCGAGTCTACGGGTCCTTCCGATTCAGCAGTCGGGGACCACGGTGCACGAGCACTCCAGGCTGGCGGGGGGAATCAGCGTTCCGGGCGGCGGTCCGTCGGCGATCAGCCACGGTGGGGAGTCATCGTCACAGTCGATGCAGGATCGACCGGAGGGGATGACCCGTACCCGATCGCAGTCCATGGCGGCGAAGGCGGCGAGCACACCGTTGTGGTAGGCAGCGTGGGAGAGATTGCGCAATCGGCGCTCGGCGTCGTCGGTACGCCATGCCCGGAACACCTTGGAGAGGGCCGACGCGGTCTCTCGCTTCCCCTCGCCGGCGCTGCGAGACCGCTGCAACGAGAGCTTCGCGGTTTCGACGAAGGCGTGGAGGAAGACGGGTCCGGCGTCCGCTACTTCCACCTCGGGCTGGGGTGGGTCGGACCGCCCGAGCAGCTCGCCGGCGGCGGCGATGCCCGCTGCCGTGCTCTCCTCGCCAAGGGCGTGCAGGACTCCGACGAGCTCCCCATCGACGAGGTCGTCCGCCGGCTCCCAGGTCTCGTCAAGGCGAAGCTCCTCGAGCGCCCGGTTCTGGGCGGAGACAAGCCGGCGCTTGACCTCACGCAGCGCCCGGTTCTGGGCCGGGAGAAGGAGCCGGTCGCGCAGGGCGAACGCATCGATCTCGACCTTGGCGGGCTCCTCGGTTGCGACGGCCACGACACCCTGAGCCGTTGTGGGTTCCTCATCCCGGACCGGTGCCGGCGAGTCCTTGTGCCGCAGCTTGTCGAACAGCCCGGCCAGGGGGTCGGGCTTGGGTTCTTCTTCTGCCGGCTGCTCTGCGACCGGTTCCGGCTCGGGCTCCGGTTCGGGCTCGGGCTCCGGTTC
>CAYQZO010000107.1:0-6543 GCA_964421925.1 uncultured Acidimicrobiaceae bacterium | reverse complement strand
AGATGGGTGGGGCGAGGATGCACTGCGAGGTCTCCGGGTGCGGCGACGCCCTCGCCGACTCGGACGAGGAGGCCATCGCCTGGGCCCAGCAGTACTTCTCCTACGTGGCCGACCATTACCGGGTGCTTCCCCCGGTGTACGCCGCCGAGCCGCCCGCAGAGGGCTATCGGCCCGCGGAGGTCCTCCCCGACGATCCCAAGGCCGCTTACGACATGCTCGACTTCTTGCGAGGGATCGTCGACGAGGGTTCGATCTTCGAGATCAAGGAGCTGTACGCCAAGGAGGTGATCACTGCCTTCGCCCTCCTGGATGGCAAGCCGGTCGGGATCGTCGCCTCGCAACCGAGCCACCTCGGTGGTGTCCTCTTCGTCGACTCGGCGGACAAGGCGGCCCGCTTCATGTGGCTGTGCGACGCCATGAACATCCCGCTGCTCTACTTCGCCGACGTGCCCGGGTTCATGGTGGGAACCAAGGTGGAGCGGGAGGGGATCATCCGGGCCGGGGCCAAGATGCTCACCGCCATCGTCGAGTCCACCGTGCCCCGGATCTCGGTGATCGTGCGCAAGGCGTATGGCGCCGGCCTCTATGCCTTCTCCGGGCCGGGGTTCGAGCCCACCGCCACCCTCGCCCTGCCCACTGCCGAGATCGCGGTCATGGGCCCGGAGGCGGCGATCAACGCGGTGTACTTCAACCAGATCGAGGCGCTCCCGGAAGGGGAGCGGGAGGCGTTCATCAAGGAGAAGCAGGAGGAGTACCTGGAGGACGTCGATCTGCTGCGGCTGTCCTCCGAGATCGTCGTCGACGCCGTGGTGCAGCCCGAGGAGCTGCGCCGGGAGCTGATCGGACGCCTTCGCTACGCCGCCCGCAAGGACCGGAGCTTCTCCGAGCGCCGCCACGGGGTCCCCCCGGTGTGAACGACGACGCCGAGCCCCGGGGGGAGAAGTGGCCGGCGGGCTTCCTGCTGCTGGTGGGAGCGGCCGCGATCTACCTCGGCTGGCGGTTGATCCAGGGCATCGTCTGGCTCGTGGACTGGGTGCGCGGGTAGGCCAGCGCCCGCGCCTAGACCGGATCCAACAGCGCGTCGTCCTCGTAACACCAGATCCAGTTCATGCCCCGCTCGCGGAGCGGTTTCACCAGCGGGTGGCCGGTGTCCCGGTAGTGGTTGAGGGCGTGCTGGTACTTGGCGTCCTCGCAGCAGCCGACGTGCCCGCAAATGAGGCACATGCGCAGCGCCGGCCAGGTCTCGCCGAGTTCCACACACTGGTCGCACACGTCGCTGGAGGGCTCCACGTCGTTGATCAGGTCCAGGTGGGTGCACGGGCGCCTGGCGAAGGTGCCCGTCATGATCCGGCGGGCACCGATGTTGACCATCCGGTAGTAGAGGCGCATCACCACAGGTAAACAGACGGTGGATTTCCTTGCGATTCCTCTTGTTTCTGTCACATCGCTGGTGTAGGATCGAACATATGTTCGATACCGATACCGAGTACTACACCGGGTCAGAGACCATCCCGGAAGGCTTGGACGACCTCCCGCCCGGCGCCGAGTTGGCTGGTGTGTTGGACTGCATCGACGTCGATCGGCTCCCGGCCCATGACCGGCTGGTGGTGCTGCGCGCTCAAGCGAGGATGCGGGCGTTCTACGACGCCGAGTACTACGACTCCATCAGCGCAATCTCGGCGGCGGTCGAGGCCGAGGAACATCACCCGGAAGCGGTGTTCCACGCCGTCACCGCAGAGATCCAGGCCGCGCTCCGCCTCACCCGGCGGGCGTCGGAGGCGGAGGTTTCCTTTGCCCTGGATCTGCGTCGGCGACTTCCGACCGTGTGGGAATCGCTGGCCTCCGGCTCGATCGACTACCGCCGGGCCCGGGTGCTGGCGAGCCGCACCGGGCATCTCTCCACGGGCGCCGCCCGCAAGATCGTTTCCCGGGTCATTGCCCACGCCGGTTCCCTGACCACCGGCCAGCTCCAGGCGCGCATCGATCGCCTGGCGATGGAGCACGACACCGGTGCCGCCAAGGACCGCTACTACCACGCCGTTACCCGGCGGAGGATCGTCACCGAGGCCACTGTGGATGGGACGGGCAACCTCCTGGGGCTCGACATGGCTCCCCATCGGCTGGCGGCGGCATCTCGCCGGATCAACCACATCGCCCGCTCCCTGAAGACCGCAGACGAGACCCGCACCATGGATCAGCTGCGCGCCGACGTGTTCCTCGATCTGCTCATCGGCACCGACGAACACGCCGGGAAGGGGACGGTCCATATCAACGTTGATCTCGACACCCTCACCGCCCTCGCCAACCATCCCGGTGATTTGAACGGGTACGGCGCGGTCGTTGCCGACATCGCCCGCCAGGTCACGGACGATCTCGACGACGCCGAATGGCGCTTCACCGTCACCGATACAGCCACCGGTGGACTGGTGGCCGATGGGACCACCACGAGGCGCCCTTCAACCGCGCTGCGGCGCAGGGTGGAGACCCGAAACCCGACCTGCATCTTCCCCGGGTGCCGGATGCCTTCGGTGGATTGCGACATCGACCACACCCGCCGATGGGTCGACGGTGGGCCAACCACCGAGGCCAACCACGCCCCACTGTGCCGTCACAACCATCTGACCAAGGATCAACTCGGATGGAGTTATCGGCGATTGGCCGACGGCGACTACTTGTGGACCAGCCGGCTCGGTCACCGCTACACGACGAGCGGTCGCTCTCCGTAGAACGGGTGCGCTCTCGCTACCATTGGCGGTCACGGGCTGTGGCGCAGCTTGGCAGCGCGCTTGACTGGGGGTCAAGAGGTCGCCGGTTCAAATCCGGCCAGCCCGACGCACAACGAGGTGGCGTCGAACCCGTCGACGCCACCTCGCTCCTGTGTTCTCAGCCCTCGACGATGACCTTGGCCCGCATCCAGGGGTGCGGTGTACAGAAGTACTCGTACTCCCCGGGGGTGTCGAGGGTGAACGACCACGACTCGCCCTCGGCGAGGAATCCGGAGTCGAACGAGCCGTCGACGGCGGTCACCGTGTGGATCTGGCCGGGGTCGGTGTTGACCCACGCAACGGTGGAGCCCACGGGCACGGTGAGGACGTTGATCGAGTAGTCGACCGGATCCTCGACCTCGGCGAACTCGTCGGGTGCATCGAGGGGCTGCACCGTCCACGCTCCTTCGACCATCTCCACCTCGAAGTCGCCTTGAGCGACCGTGGTCTCGGTCGGTGGAGGCGTTCCGGCGCCCATCGCTTCGAAGATCTCCGGGTTGGGGCCCCCGTCCACGATGATCGTGCCCAGGGCACCCTTGTCGAAGGTGCGAGTGATGGCATGGTCGACCAGGATGATCGTGCTCGGGACCTGGCCGATGAGCTCCACGACCGTCCCACCGCCGGCGGGAACCAGCGTGGTCTGGGACCCCCGAAGCGGCGGGTTGAGGAGCGCCGCCTCCTGGTAGACCGTATCCCAGTGCGAGCCGATGGGGTGGAAGTTGGAGTCGAGGTTGATGCCCGCATTGATGAAGTAGATGCGGACACGCTCACCGACGCCGATGTGCGGCGCGTTGTCTCCGAGGAGGGCGCCCCTGGCTCCGTTGAAGACCACGAAGGTCGGGTCCTCGTCGGTCATCGCCTGGCGATCGGTTTCCACCAAGCCCTCAGTACCCGCCGTATAGAACTCGGATTGCACGATGTACAACTCGTGGTCGACCGGGGGCAGAGGATCGGCCGGGTCGATCAGGATCCCGCCGTACATGCCGTGGGCGATGTGCATGGGCACATCGCCGAAGGCGCAGTGGTACATGAACATCCCCGGGTAGAGCGCCCGTGCCTCGATGGTCTTGGTCTCACCGGGCTCCACCTTGGTGTCGGCGGCACCTCCACCCTGGCCGGTGACCGCGTGCAAGTCGACGTTGTGCGGGCTGGTGTTGGTCGCCGGATTGCTGATGGTGAACCGAAACAGGTCGCCCACCCTCGCCCGGATCATCGGGCCCGGGGTCCCGGACACGACCTGGTCATCACCGTAGATGCGGTATCCCCACGTCTGGTATTCGACGCCGCTCTCGGGGTCGATGGCGGTGACGTTCTCCACGACCTCGAAGTGCACCTCGACGATGGCCGGGGTGGTGCGGCCGGACGCGGGCGGGACGTCGGGCGCATACGCCACGTTGACCTCACTGGCGGGTGCGAGCGCAAGTTCAGCCTTGGGAACGAGCTCCGGGATCACGCTCTGGCCCGAAGCCGGCCTGCCGGTGGGATCCACGTCGGCCAGCAGTGCATCGACCTTTGCGGCGACGATGTCGTCGTCGACCGAGTCGCGACTCGCAGTGATGGCGAGCGACCCGACCCCGATGGCCGCAGCCACCAGGGCAACGAGCACTCCGATCACCGCGACCGAGCCCAGGGTCCAGTGTGGGTGCGCAGGTGGGAAGGACTCATCACGCCCGCGGGGCGGTGGGACGCTCGGTACCGAGCTCTCGGTTTGTCTCTCCAGTGTCTTCGTCATTGGGGGGATCCTTTCTTGGGGCGCATGGTCTGTCGGCCGAGTTGTCTTTGCAGAGACAGCTGCACCTCAGACCAGGTCGCATGGAACGGGCAGGTTGCATTGCTCGGACAGGGGGCGCCGGTGGACACACACCGGCCCGCCATCGGTCCCTCGACGGCTTCGACGACGTCGAGCAAGCTGACCTGACCGGGATCGGCGGCCAACTCGTAGCCGCCGGTCGGTCCACGCTGGGAATCCACCCACCCGGAATCGATGAGCGGGCGGATTACCTGTGGCAGGTAATGGATGCTCGTCCCTATTCCATCGGCGAGCTCAGCTCGGCTGAGCCTGCCCTTGGCCCTGGCGAGGGCCCCGAATGCCGCCAGAGCGAGCTGCGTCTGGCGGTGGAGAACGAGTTCCATAGTTGTTGAGTAAACAACTCAACAATCACAACCGATAGGGCCAAAGGACCCTGATCACACCGGACTGCCCACGGGGGGCGTCAGTCCTGAACGCCCCAGGCAGCCTCCGCCTCACGCTCCATGATGTCGAGGCGGTCGTAGTAGTCGGGGAACTCGCGGAGATGCGCGAGGGCGATCTTCACGGTGACGACCGGGTCGTTCCCCGTCACGTCCAGGTCGGGAAACCGGGTCCCGTGCTCGAGTTCGACGTTCATTCCCGCCGTGACGTCGTCGATGTCGTAGTCCTCGCCGGTGATGTCGACGCCGGCTGCGTCGAGCGCCTTGACGGCGTCCTGGGTGTCGAACATGCGATCTCCTCTCCCTTCCCACCACTCCTCTCCCTTCCCACCACGTTGTCGCTCACGGAGCGCACTCCAGCCAGGGGCGGAAGGCCCTATCGGCTCGGCCCCCGATAGCGCAAGGTCGGATGGATGAGCGAGGAAGGCCGGTCGACCGCGCTCCCGACGCCGAGACGCCGGCAACCGGAGGATGGGGAGCCGGCCTGGTCGCCCGCGGCCGTCCACATCCTGGGCAAGCCCACGGGGGCGATCTGCAACCTGGGGTGCAGCTACTGCTTCTTTCTGGACAAGGAGCAGCTCTACGAGGGCGACCGATTCCGCATGTCGGATGAGGTGCTCGACACCTACATCCGGTCCCTGATCGACATGCACCAGGCCCCGCAGGTGACGGTGGCGTGGCAGGGGGGCGAGCCGACCTTGATGGGCATCGACTTCTATCGCCGCTCCATCGAGCTGGAGAACCGCTACCGCAAGCCCGGGATGTCGTTTCTCAACACCATCCAGACCAACGGGACGCTGCTCAACGACGAGTGGTGCGAGTTCTTCGCCGAGCATGACTACCTGGTCGGCATCAGCATCGACGGGCCCCGGGAGCTCCACGACGCCTATCGCGTGGACAAGCGTGGCGGCGGCACGTTCGACAAGGTGATGCGAGGCCTGCGGCTCCTCCAGAAACACGGCGTCGAGTACAACGTTCTCACCACCGTGAACCGCCTCAACGGGGACTACCCGGTCGAGGTGTATCGCTTCCTCCGTGATGAGGCCGGGACCGACTGGATGCAGTTCATCCCGGTGGTGGAACGCGTCGATGAGGACGGATCCCCGGCCGACCTCCGCGGCTCCTACGTATCCGAGCGCTCGGTGACCGCGGAGCAATTCGGCGCCTTCCTCACCACCGTGTTCGATGAGTGGCTCCGGCGCGACGTGGGCCGCGTCTTCGTCCAGCCCTTCGAGGCGACCGCCAGGAACTTCGCCGCCCTGGACCAGTCCGGAATGTGCGTGTTCAACGAGACCTGCGGGCTCGGGCTTGCGCTCGAGCACAACGGCGACCTGTACTCGTGCGACCACTTCGTCGATCCGGAGTTCCTCGCCGGCAACATCCTCGAGTCTTCGATCGAGACGATCGTGCGCGGCCGCCGCCAACACGACTTCGGCCGGGACAAACTGACCTCGCTGCCCCAATACTGCCTGGAGTGCGACGTCCGGTTCGCCTGTCACGGCGAGTGCCCGAAGAACCGGTTCATCGAGACCCTCGACGGCGAGCCCGGCCTCAACTACCTGTGTGCCGGGTTGAAGCAGTTCTTCCA
>CAYQZO010000106.1:0-6545 GCA_964421925.1 uncultured Acidimicrobiaceae bacterium | reverse complement strand
GCCTCCGTGGTCGTGGTCGTCTCCGCCACCGTCGTGGTCGTCTCCGCCTCCGTCGTGGTGGTCTGCGCCTCGGTCGTGGTCGTGGTATCTACCAGGGAGGTGGTCGTGGTGTCCCCGGCTTCGTCGTCACCATCGCCGCGCAGGAGCACCACCAACACGATGGCGATGGCCACCAGGCCAACCGCACCGATGAGGAATGCGATTATTCGGTACTGGCGTTCGTCCACGGTGAACCCTAAGCCACGCCAGAGTACCGTTCGGCGGCTGTGACCCGCCAGGAGCCGGTAACCCGGGATCGATCGCGCGTCCTCGCCGCCCTGCTCGCCGCCTCGCTCGGCTGGGGCCTGGCCGGGGTGGGTACCCGCGCCGTGTTCGCCGAAGGGGTGACCACCTTCACGGTGATTACGGTGCGCACGGTCACCGCGACCGTCGCCGTCGTCGCCGTCGCCCTCGCCCTCGGATTCCGATCGGATCGCACGGCCTGGCGCGACGGCACCATCATCGGGATCTTCCGCATCGGGCTCGCCCCGACCTTCTTCATCGCCTCCCTGCAATACGTGTCGGCGGGCGTCGAGGGCATCTTCATCACCCTGATCCCGGCAACGACGGCGGTGCTGGCGGCACTCGTCCTCCACGAGCGCCTGGACCGCAACCAGGTGCTCGGCTTGTTCCTCGGACTCGCCGGCACGCTGCTCATCGTCTCCTCGGGAGAGTCGGGGATCGCAGCGGGCGAGGGCAACGTCGTCGTCGGCGGCATGCTCGCCCTCGGCGGGGTGGTGGCTGCCGCGATCAGCGGCGTGGCCAGCCGGCGGTACGCCCCGCGCCATCGAACCGCCGACCTGGCCATGCCGATGTTCATCTCCGGCACCGCGGTGGCCGTCGGCGCCGGGACCCTACTGCGCGACATCTCCTTCCAGGGGATCCCTACCCACGCCTGGGCGCTGATGGTCGCCCTCGGGCTGGGCAGCACGCTGCTCCCGTTCTTCCTCACCCTGTACGCCTCCAAGCACACCACCGCGGCCCGGGTCGCGCTCACCGGGTACCTGGCACCCGTGGTGGGAGTGGTTGCCGGTGCCCTCATCCTCGATGAGGTCCTCACCCCCGCCATCATCACCGGCGCCGTGTTGGCGCTGGCCGGGATCGCCCTGGTGGGGCGGGGGCGCCGGCCGCGAACCGCCCTCTCGCAGTAGCGCTGAACTGCCGCCTCAGGCCTCGAGCGGTTCCGCTTGCTTCCGGCTCCGGGTGACGCCTCGCCAGATGGCGTAGGCGCCGCCGCCGATGATGCTGATCGGGAGCAGGAACGCCGCAGCCACGATCATGAAGCCGATCGTCGACAGCAGGACCTCACCGGCCTGGTCGAGCGCCTCCATGATGATGGAAGGCTCGTCCGGCTCGATGGGCTCGGGCACCGGGACGGCACCGGGGACTTCGGTGAGCCCAACGGTGAGCGTTGCGTACTGGGTGCGACCGTCCAGGTAGCGGAGGCGACCCTCGATCTGCTCGATGTTGAGCAACACTTCCTGCATCCTGGTTTGCAGCACCACGAGGTCGGTGATCTCGGTGGCCTCGTCCATGAGCCGGAGGTAGAAGGCCTCCTGGCCCTCCCAGTAATCGAGCCGTCCTTCCAGGTCGACGTACTCCTCGCTGACGTCCTGGCTGGACACGTTCAGGCTCAGCCGCTCACCGAGCGCCTCGGCGCGGGCGAGGGCGTCCTCGAACCTGGCCTCGGGGATGCGAAGCGTGAACCAACCCACGGCGTAGCTCTCTTCTTCGATCTCCTCGAGATGGGTCTGGCCGTTGGACACATACCCGCCGAGGTCGTCTGCGATGCTGCGCAGCTGGGCGGAGATCTGTGCGAACGTTCCTCGCTCGATGCGCAGATCGATGCGCCCGTCGCGGATTACCTTCAGCTCGGGACCGGCCGTCAGCGTCCGTGCCTGGGAGAAGCCGTCCTCTGCCTCGTCGGCGAAGGTGGGCGCTCCGACCAGATCGACCGGTTCCCCCTCGGCGCCGACCGCGCCCGGTGCCTCCGGAGCATCGGTGGCGTCGGCACCGCTCCCAATGGAATCCGAGTTGCACGCCGCCAGCACGAGCGCCAGCGCCATTCCCCCGGCGACAACAGCCATTCTTCGCATGTTTCGCCTCCTCGTTGACCGGCCGCGTCGACCGGTTGTGCCTTGGACGGATCGCCGGGCGGATTGGGTTCCGCGTGGCACCGCCCATCCGATAGCGTCTGGCCCCATGAAGCCTTTGGTCGCCGTCCTCGCCGGCGGGGCATCCACGCGGATGGGATCCGACAAGGCGCAGGTCGACATCGACGGCGTCACCATGTTGGATCGGCTCGTCGCCGTCGCCGGGTCGCTCGGTGACCTGATCGTCGTCGGCGACTCCCACCCCGACCTTCGACCCGGCGGTCTCGGGCCGCTGGCAGGGCTGGAGACCGCCCTCGCCGCAGCCGCCGGGCGCGACGTTGTGCTCCTGGGCGTCGATCAGCCCTTCCTGCGCCCCGAGACCCTGGAACACCTCCTGGCCATCTCCGGCGATGCGGTCGTTCCGTTCGACGAAGGATGGGAACAGGTCACCTGTGCGGTGTACCGGGAAGGGTGCCTACAGACGGTGAGCCTGGCCCTCGACCAGGGGGAGCGATCGATCATCACGGTGCTCGATGACCTCGACACCGTTCTGGTCGGCCCCGAACACTGGCGAAGCTGGGGGGAGGACGGGCGCTCCTGGTTCAGCGTGAACACACCCGAAGCGCTCATAGAGGGGCTCGAGCGCTTTGGTTGAGCGGGGTTCCTCTACGCTCACCGCATGACCTCCCCATTGACCCTGGAGCGCCGGGACCACGTTGCCATCGTGTGGCTGGACCGGCCGGAGAAGCTCAACGCCATGGCCCCGGCCTTCTGGATCGAGTTCCCCGCCGCCCTCGAAGCGCTCGGGGCCGACGACGAGACCCGGGTGGTCGTGGTCGCGGGCAAGGGGCGAGCCTTCACCGTTGGCCTCGACCTGGAGGCGTTCGCCCCGGTGCTGGCCACGGGCAGCCTCGACGCCGATGCCGAGCCGCCCGCTTCGCCCGCCGCGTCCCGTGTCGCCCTCCGGGGTCTGGTCAAGACGATGCAGCACACCATCTCCTCGGTGGCGGAGTGCCCGAAGCCTGTGATCGCCGCCGTTCACGGGTACTGCATCGGCGGGGGCCTCGACCTCATCACCGCCTGCGACATCCGCTATGCGGCCACCGACGCCGTCTTCTCCGTGCGCGAGACCCGGCTCGCCATGGTCGCCGACATCGGCACCTTGCAGCGACTGCCCCGCATCATCGACCCCGGCTCGGCGGCGGAGCTCGCCTACACCGGACGGGATTTCGACGCCGCCGAGGCGGCATCGCTCGGGTTGGTGAGCCGGGTGCTGCCCGACGCGGAAGCGACGCTCGACGCCGCGCTGGAGACCGCAGCCCTCATCGCGGCCAATTCCCCCCTTGCCGTCCGGGGGGTCAAGGCGGTGCTGCGCGCCGGCGACGGCAGGACCGTCGAGGAGGCCCTCGACTACGTGGCGCTGTGGAATGCTGCCTACCTGCAGTCCGACGACCTCGGCGAGGCGCTGGCCGCCTTCATCGAGAAGCGGGAACCGAAGTTTGAAGGGAAATAGCCCGTTGGAGTTTCTGCGGTGCAGAAACTCCAACGCCTCGGCGAAGCCGAGGCGCAGCTACGCTTGGCCTATGACCGGGACTCCGCGCCAGGCCCGTGCGAGCTTGTTCGCAGCTCCGTAACTCCGCTGCGTTCACAGCCGCATTCATCAGCCACAGGAGGACCTCATGACCGACCTTTCCACCCGTTACCACGAGACCATCGCTCCCGTCATCGCCTTCGACAACGAGATCGAGATCGTCGAAGGGCAAGGCACCTGGGTCACCGACGTCGACGGCAAGCGCTACCTCGACTTCACCTGCGGCATCGCCGTGACCAACCTCGGACACCGACCCCCGTCAGTGGAGGCGGCGGCCCAGGCCCAGCTGAGCAAGCTCTGGCACGCCGGGGGCGCCTACCTCTACGACTCGCTCATCAGCAACGGGGAGAAGATCATCTCGGTCGCCCCCGACAGCATCGAGCAGGTCCTGTTCATGAACTCGGGCGCCGAAGCGGTCGAGGCCGCGGTCAAGCTCGCCAGGAAGATATCCGGCCGTCAGGGGGTGATCGTGTTCCGAGGTGGCTTCCACGGTCGCACCATGGGCTCGGTCACCTACACCACGTCAAAGGTCAAGTACCGCCAGGGCTACCACCCGGTGGTGCCGTCGGTGTTCGTCACACCCTTCCCCCACCCGTACCGCTGGGGCATGTCCCAGGAGGAGGCGAACGCCTACGCCCTCAACGAGCTCGAGCTCACGTTCAAGCACGTGATCACGCCCGAGGAGGTTGCCGCCTTCCTCGTGGAGCCGCTCCAGGGCGAGGGGGGGTACTACCCGGCGGGCAAGGAGTTCTACACGGCGTTGCGACGAATCGCCGACGAGCACGGGATCCTGCTCATCGCCGACGAGGTCCAGACCGGGTTCGGGCGCACCGGGGACTGGTTCACCAGCCTGATCTACGGAGTGAACCCGGACATCCTGGTGATGGGCAAAGCGATCGCCAACGGGCTCCCGCTGTCGGCGGTC
The DNA here is from genome assembly GCA_964421925.1 of uncultured Acidimicrobiaceae bacterium. Taxonomy (GTDB): domain Bacteria; phylum Actinomycetota; class Acidimicrobiia; order Spongiisociales; family UBA5794; genus JACZST01. Next base: position 1,897 of record CAYQZO010000106.1, on the reverse strand, counting down.
GGGGCCTCGAAGGAGCTGCTCGCCAAGTGGGAGCCGGGGTCACACGGCACGACCTTCGGGGGCAACCCGGTCTCCTGTGCCGCCTCGGCGGCGGTCGTCGACGCCCTCAAGGACGTCATCCCCGGAGTGGCGGAGCGTTCCGACCACGCCTTCACCAGGCTGGGCGACCTGCAGGAGCGGCATCGCACCGTGGGTGACGTGCGCGGGCTCGGGCTGATGATCGGCGTGGAACTCGTCGGGGAGAATCGGGTGCCCGACCCCGACGCCTTCCTCGCGGTCGCCGGTTACGCCGTCGAGCACGGGCTGTTCATTCTCGATTGCGGGCCCGATCAGAACGTGATCCGGTTCGTTCCCCCGCTCAACGTGTCCATCGACGACCTGGACCAGGGCATAGACATCCTGGACGCGGCTCTCAGCGATTACGAGAAGTAATCGGGCTGATGGCTGGTAGCTGCTAGTTCTGCGTCAGCACCCCGCGCAGGCGCGGGTACTTCACCGGCTTGTGCACGTGGCAGAACTCGGCGCGGTTGTAGCGGGAGAGCACGGTCTCACACGACTTGTCCGCGCAGACGCGTCCTTCGTCGTAGGTCTTGGGTCTCCGCGACCGCCCCTGGGGACGGCTGGCCTTCATGATGTCGGACATCAGGAACCTCCGGAACTTGGGTGTGGTAAACCCCGCTGCCGATCGTCTCTGACCGCGCTGAACGAGGGTTTGGAGTCGTCAGACGGGCCCTATGTTATTTCCACTACGTCCGCATTGCAAATAACGCATCACGCCCGGGCCCGGCGGCTCACCAGATCCTCGATGCTCCCCTCACCCGGCCAGAACAGGCCGACCAACAGGGCGACGAAGGTGAACAGCAACGGCCAGTACGGGAATCGGGTGAAGATGGTGGGACCCGCGGACCGGGTGGACATGTCGCCGTAGTGCACGCCTTCTGCGTACAGGTCCGTCGTCTCGCCCACCGAGCCGTTGGCGCTGATGAAGGTGGATCGCCCGGTGATGGCGGCGTGGATCAGATCCTGGCCGATGGCCGCGGCGTTCACCTTGGTCATGTCGATGAGCTGATCAGACGCCGCGGTTTCCCCGAAGGAGCTCTCGTTGGTGGCGACCACCATGATCTGGGCCCCGTTGGCTGCCACGGACTGGATGCTGCGGGCGAACGCCCCCTCGAACGAGATCACCGATCCGAGCTGGTCCTCACCCATGGGGAACACGGTGGGCTCGCTGCCCTCGATCATGTCCCTTGGCACCTGATCGAGCTGGGGGATGAACCCGAGCAGCCCGCGAAGCGGCACGTACTCGCCAAAGGGAACGGCGTGGCGCTTGTGGTACTCACCGAGCTTGACGCCCTCCGGGGAGTACAGCACGTTGACGTTGACGAAGCTGTTCTGGTCGACGGTGCGCGTGCTGGAGATCAGGAAGTAGGCACCGATGCGCTCGGCCTGCTCGATGATGTCGCCGCGCACCGCGTCGTTTCCTTCTGGCTCGAAGGGCGTCCCCGTCGAGTTCTCCGCCCACACCACCAGATCGGCACCGTTGTCGGGGATGGTTTCGGTATAGGCGAGGTGTGACTCGTAGATGCGCCGGTTCTCGTTCTGGCAGTGGACCATCGGGCACGGGGAGCCGCCCTGCACGATGGCCACCCGCAGCCGGGTCCCATCGGCGCTCGGTGCGAACAAGCTCCCTGCAATGGCGAAGAGCAGGATGGCGACCCCGGGGTCGACGACGAACCGCCAGTTGTGCTCCCGATCCTCGAGGAAGAGGGCGGCACCCGCAGAGAACGCGATGGCCAGGACGCTCCACCCCACCGGCCCGATCCATTGAACGGTGCCGAGCAAGGGCGCAAAGCCGGCGGCGGCGTAGCCGATGTTGCCCCAGGGAAACCCGCCGAAG
>CAYQZO010000105.1:0-6557 GCA_964421925.1 uncultured Acidimicrobiaceae bacterium | reverse complement strand
GTCACTTCACGGTTGTCCATTGAGCTGTGGTTCATTGTTTCCCGCTCTTGCGGCTGCGCCGCAGGCCGCTCGGGCCCCGGTTCGGCTTCGCCTCACCTTCGCGATCGCCGGGCTCAACGTGACGGGCCTCGGTCATCTCGAATCCCTGCTCCTCAGCACGAGGAAGTACAACGGAACGGCCGATAGCGCAAGCAACACGAGCGCCGAGACCGCAGCCCTGGCATAGAACAGCTCGTCGGCCGCCGACCAGATCCGGACCGCGAGGGTATCGAACTCGGTGGGTCTGAGCAGCAGGGTGGCGGGCAGCTCCTTCATCGTGGTGAGGAACACCAGGGCGCCACCGGCGAGCAGCCCGGGCCGTATCAGCGGGATGGTGACCGCACGCATCGTGTGCAACGGGCCATGCCCGAGGCTGCGCGACGCCTCCTCCACGCTCGGGTTCACCTGGAGCAGCGACGACTTGGCCGAGCCGGTGGCCTGGGCGAGGAAGATCGAGGCATAGACCACCACGAGCACGGTGAGGCTCTGGTACAGCGGGCCCAGGTAGCGCACCGCGAAGAACACCACGGCGAGGGCCACCGTGATGTGGGGAAGGGAGAAGGTGACGAACACGGTGCGTTCCAGCCAGCTCGACGCCCTGCCCCGGTAGCGCACCGCAAGCACCACCACCGGGATCGCAGCGGCCATCGCAAGCACCGCGGCCAGCGACGACCCGAGCAGCGAGCCCCCAACGGCCCCCCAATCGATGGCCACGGTCTCACCCACGGATGCGCCCCGCCACGCCCAGGAGGCCAACACCACCACCGGCACCAGCACTCCGATCCCGACGACGGTGGCGAGGAAGGCGAGCGCCCCTGCCCGTTCGCCACCACTCAGCGGCTGCAGGCTGCGGGCCCGAGCCGGGCTCGTGGTGTGGTAGGCGGCGCGTCCCCGGGTGCGGCCCTCTGCCCAGATGATGATGAGGGCGATCACGATGAGGAGCACCGAGAGCACCGCCGCTGGGGTCCGGTCGAGACGGCCGGCGTACTGGGCGTAGATGACGCTGGTGAAAGCGTCGAAGCGCATCAGCGACACCGCACCGAAGTCGGAGAGCGTGTACAGGGCGGCGAGCAGGGCACCGGCCCCGATGGCCGGCCGCAGCTGGGGGATGGTGACCGTCCAGAAGCTGCGCCACCGGGAGGCACCGAGACCGCGTGCGGCGTCTTCGAGGGCCGGATCGAGCCGGCTCAGCGCGGCGACCACCATCAGGTAGATGAAGGGGAAGGTGGACAGGCTGAGGGCGAGCCACGCACCGGCGAATCCGTCGAGCGCGGGAACGTCCCAACCGGTGAGGCGTGCCAGGGTTCCTCGTGGGCCGGTGGCGGCGAGGAACGAGAGCGCGAGCACGTAGGACGGGATGACGAGGGGGAGTGGGATGACGACCGCCCACGCTCTACGCCCGGGGACGTCGGTGCCGGCCACCAGCCAGGCCGCACTCACCCCGACGGCGACGGCGGTCGCCGACACCACGACGGTGAGCACCGTCGAACGCAGGGCGAGCTCGAGCGTGCGGACATCGAAGAGGACGTCGAACGCGGCCTCCGAGGCTCCGATGACTCGTGCGAACAAGGAGAGAAGCGGCAGCACGAGCGGGAGGACGACCACGATCCCGGCGAGCCAGAGCCACCAGGGGGCGGCCCGCCCGGTGCGGGGCGAGGGAAGCCCGGGGGCCTCGACGACGCCGACGACCTGCGTACCGCGTTCGGGCTCCCAGGGCGCCGCCGCGGTCACAGCAGGCCGGCCCGGGCCACCAGGTCGGTGGCGGTGTCGAGCACAGTTGCCAGCTCGGAGAGGTCGAGGTTCGGGGTCGGGATGCTCTCGATCGGGGGCAGGTTCTCGTTGGCGGGGACGCCGGGGAGCAGCGGGTACTCGAAGGTCTCGGTGGCGAAGTAGGCCTGCGCCTCCTCGGCGAGCAGGAAGCGGATGAACTCCTCGGCCGCTTCCTTGTTGGTGCTGCCGGCCAGGATTCCCACTCCGGCAGGCATCACCAGGGACCCGGCGGTGGCCTGGGGGAAGAAGTAGTTCTGCGCGGCGGCGCCGGGATCCTCCACGAGGCGGCGCAGCAGGTAGTAGTGGTTCACCAGGCCGGTCTCCGTCTGCCCGTCGGCGACCGCGGACACGATCGAGGAGTTGTTGGGGAAGGTGGGAGCCTGATTCGCGGCCATCCCTTCCAGCCAGCTCAGGGTGGCGGCCTCGCCGTCGAGCAGGATCTTGGCGGCGACGAAGGCGAGGAACGATCCGTTGGCGGGGGCGATGCCCACCCGGCCCGCCCATGCCGGGTCGACGAGCCCGTCCTCGGTGGCCGGGAGATCGGCCGGTGCGATCAGCGTCGTGTCGTACACCATGACACGGGCCCGCCCGGTGACCCCCACCCAGTACCCGTCGCCATCGGAGAAGCGGGTGGGGACGGTGGAGAGGATGTCGTCGGGCAGCTCGCCGAGCAGGCCGGCGAGGGCCACGCTGCCCACCGAGGCGGGGTCCTGGGTAAACACCACGTCTGCGGGGCTGTTGTCCCCCTCCTCGAGCAGGGTGGCGGCGATCTCGGCGCTGCCCGCATAGCGCACCGCGACGTCGATGCCGGTCTCTGCCTCGAAGCGGTCGATGATGGGCCCGACCAGCTCCTCGGCCCGGCCGGAGTAGACGGTGAGCGTGTCGCCGCCGTTTCCGGAGCACGCGGTGGCGAGGAGGATGACGACGACGGCGGCGATGATCGCCTTGCGCATTCTCGGATCCTTTGCCCGCAGAGGCTCTCGTTCCGCGGCGACGTTATTAGCACTACGGCCATAGTGCAAAATCAGCAGCGGAGTCGCCGGTGCCGGTGGCCTCAACCCCGCAGCGATCGGTTGCGGCGCAGATCCACCAGGCCGATGAGGCCGACCACGATGAGGCCCGGTACCCCGAGGACGATCGCCGCGGTTGCGGTCGTGGTCGCGACGAAGCCGACCGTGATCTCCTCGCTCGTGACACCGAGCACGAACAAGGCGAGCGCGATGGTGCCGAGCACCCACAGCGCGGCGACGGTCCGTGCGGCGCGTCTCCAGTCGTCGTACACGACGTTGCGGTCATCACTCACCCGCTCAACGTACGCGAACGCTGGAGCCGGGTAAAGGGGTCTGTCGCGCTAGCGGATGAGCACCGGCAGGAGCCGTTCCGCGTCCGTCAGCGCACCGTGGTTGCCGATCATCCGATCGTCGGAATGGCGGTGGAGGAGCAGGGCGTCATCGTCGGCGACGAGCACCCCGTCGGGTGCCCGCTCCTCGAAGGCCTCGTGGAGGGGGCCGGGGCCCCACCAGTGGCGCATCTCGTCGACCGGGAACCAGGCGGCCGGCAGCGGTTCTGCCAGCGTGGCACCGCCCTCGCCTTTGACGAACATGGCCCGTCCGTCCCCATAGAAGATGCGGTCGACCTCCTCGTCGCGGTCGATCTTCACCTGCTTGGTGAAGTCGACGTGTCCGTGGTCTCCGGTCCCGATGAGCGTCACGGTCTCGGGCACCCGGTGTGTGGCGCGGTGCCAGGCGTCACCGATCGTGTCCATCGCCTCCCGGTACTCGACCGAGTCCTGTCCGTGGACGTGCGCCGCGTAGTCGAGGTGGGGGAGATAGGTGAAGATGAGCCGGCCCGGCTCGCCGGCGAGCTGAACGGTGGCCTCGACGAGTTCCTCCACCGTGTAGGCGGGCTCGTAGCGGCATCCCCGGTACAGCACCCTGGACAGTTGACTGTCGGTGAAGTTGGCCGGCTGCACGGTGATCGGCTCCCTGCCCGCTTCGTGCAGGCGCTCCCACAGGTTGGGTGCGGGGAGCATGGTCTCGGTCTCGTAGATCACCGGATCGCCCCACAGCGTGGTCCACTTGATGGTGTTCACCACCTTCCCCACATCGGGCATCCACAGCTGATAGCCGAGAAGCCCGTGCTGCGATGCGGGAAGGGCCGTTGCGATCGTGGCCAGGCTCACCGTGGTCGTTGCCGGGAACGGTGAGTCGATGTCCGCCCGGTGCGACGCAACCAGAGCGCCGGCGGCCGGGTGGTTGAGCTGGAGCGAGCCGAGGCCGTCGAAGAGGAACAGCACGTAGCTCTCGCCGATCGGGATGAGGTCGGCGACATGGGGATGCAGACGCGGGGCCGGGCTCCCCCCGGTGAGCCGGTGCTCCAATTCGGAGACCAGGTTGACGAGCGACCCGCCCGCATAGTCGGGCACGGTGATGGAGGGCATGGGTGAAGTCTCAAGACGCAAGTCTCAAGACGCAAGTCGAGGCCCTTGTTGCGACTTGCGACTCTCGACCCGGGTACGGTTCCCGGTCATGATGGCGCGCCGGCTCACCCTCGTGGCCGTGGTCGCAGCGGTGATGCTCACCGGGTGCGCGCTGAGCACCGCAGCACCCGTGGCGACGACGCCCGAGCCCACCACGACCTCACCGTCCGAGCAGACGTCCACCACGGCCACCACTGCGGCCCCCGCCACCACCACGAGCACGGCGACGACCATGCCGACGGCGCCCCCGCCTCCCGAGCCCGTCGAACCGGCCAGAGGCCGCCTCGTCATCAACGGAACCGGCGACGTCAACCTGGACCCGCGCTTCGTTCGCAGCTTCCCGTCGACCGGTTATGCCCATGCCTGGACGGGCATGGACGGTCTGTTCACGAGCGACGACCTGACGGTGGTCAACCTGGAGTGCTCGGCCTCCAACCTCGGGGTCCCCTGGGACAAACCGTACACCTTCCGCTGCGATCCAGAGGCGCTGCCATCGATGGCCACGGCGGGTGTCGAGGTGGCCAACCTCGCCAACAATCACTCGATCGATTACGGGTTCGAGGCCATGCTGGACGCCCGCTCGAATCTCCAGGCGGTGGGGATCACCCCGGTGGGAGCCGGTGCCAACGCCGCCGAGGCCTATGCGCCGGCCCTCTTCGAGATCAACGGCTGGACGGTGGCCGTGCTCGGCGGCGGAGGAGTGGGTCCGGAGACGGGGTCGTGGACGGCCCGGGAGGACCGTGCCGGGATCACCAACGGTGATTCGGCGGAGGCGATGACCGCCGCCATCCGCGCCGCCGACGAGGTCGCCGACCTGGTGATCGTCACCATTCATTGGGGGGAACAGCTCGCCACCCGGCCGAGAGCTTTCGAGATCGGCCTCGCCCACGCCTTCATCGATGCCGGCGCCGACGGCATCTTCGGGCACCACCAGCACCGCCTCAACCCACTGGACTGGTACCGGGGCAAGCCCATCGCCTGGGGACTGGGCAACTTCGTCTGGCAGGCGTGGCCGGCGGCGGCGCGTCAAACCGCGGTCGCCCAGTTCGTGTTCACCGGTGATGGACGGATCAGCGCCTGTCTCGTACCCGTGGTGATCGAGAGTCCCGGCCATCCGGTCGTGCAGACCCGCGACCAGACGCCGTGTGAGAAGGAAGCGGTGGAGTAGCCGAGCTGCCGGCCCCGGACGGCGAGCTCCAGCCTCGGCACTACTGCCGGAATGCGAGCTCACCCGTCCCGGGCGGCGCTCAGTAGGCGTGGGGTTCGGTGACGGTGACGGTTTCGCGGATGGTGTCTTTGAGCCCGTCGTTGTCGGTGACCTCCAACACGATGGTGTAGGTGCCGGGCGTCCAGTTCTTGTACTTGGCCTCCATGGAGTGGGCGTTGTAGAAGTACCCGCTCTCGGCGGTCCAGTGGTAGGCGAGGATGTAGCTGTCGGCGTAGGTGGAACATTCACCGGAGATGTGCACCCATTCGCCGGCCTCCACCTCGTAGGGGCCGCCACCGCGAGCCTGGGGTCGCGTTTCCACCCTGAGCTTCCCTCCAGCTCTGGAAAACCACCCCATGAGTGCTTCGGCTGCTGGGTGGCCCCAACTTGAACCGAAATAGGTCGAGCGGACTAGTCCGCCACGATCCGGTCAAGCTGGGATGAGGAGCCGTGCCGGTGGCCGGGTCGACTCTGGTGGGGCAAGCGTCGCGCCGGCAAAGCCGTGATCCGGCTTGTGGTTGGGGACTTGCGGCGTGCCGCTATGAATTGGGCCACCCCCCTGGAGCGGATAGACTCGCCGCCGACGAGGGGCCTGATCGGGCCACGAAGTGAGGGCATCGACGCGTGCGAAATGAGTACTTCGGCGACTACGTCACGGTTGCCATCTTCCTGATCGCCGGTGCCGTCCTCGTCGGGGCCGCCGTGTTCGTCGCCCGGATGGTGGCCCCGTCCCATCCAGGCCTCTTCAAAGAGACCGCCTACGAGTCGGGGATCGAGCCCCTCGGCGGCGGCTGGAACCAGAGCCACATCCGCTACTACATCTTTGCCTTGCTCTTCTTGATCTTCGACGTGGAGGCGGCCTTCCTGTTCCCGTGGGCGGTCAATCTGGAGAACTTCTCGGCGGCCGGCCAGGGCGGGCTCCTCTACTTCGAGATGGTGGCGTTCGTGCTCATCCTCGTTCTCGGGCTGGTGTACGCCATCCGCAAGGGGGTGCTCAAGTGGGAGTGATCGAGCGCTTCGGCATGCCCAAGCCGGTGTCCTGGCTGCTCAACTGGTCGCGCC
>CAYQZO010000104.1:3823-6629 GCA_964421925.1 uncultured Acidimicrobiaceae bacterium | reverse complement strand
TTCGCCGTCGCCGCCGCCGTGCTGATCACGGCGCTCACCGGCGGGGCCGTGCTGTTCAACCGGGAGCCAGCGCCGGACTGGGAGATCACCGCCGCAGGGACCGGGCCCGCGGCCGCCTCATCGGCGGTGATCGCCGGGTGGAACACGCCAGGCGGAACACGGGTGGTGCTGCGCGCCCCCGATCTCCCCGCGGCGCCGTCCGGGTTCACCTACGAGCTCTGGTTCATCGGCGAGTCGTCCCCGATCTCGGGTGGCACGTTCGCCGCGGCCGGCGAACCGGTCGAGCTGTTCGTCGGTGTCGCCAGACGAGACTTCCCCCGGGTGGCGGTGACGCTCGAGCCCCTCGACGGCGACCCGGCGCCATCCTCGGTGTTCGTGTTCGATCACCAAGCCTGACCCGGTAGACCGGCGCGATAGCGTGGGGGCATGACGCCGGAAGAGCTCCTCGACTACTGCCTGGCCAAGCGCGGCGCCTGGGAGGACGAGCCGTGGGAAGGCGACGTGGTGGCCAAGGTCGCCGACAAGATCTTCGCCTTCATCGGCGACGGCACCTCCGTCGGCGTCAAGTGCGGCCCGAATCGCGATGTCGCCGACGAGTGGCTGGTCCGCTATCCCGACGACGCCTTCGTCATGTCCTACATCGGGCGCTCGGGGTGGAACACCCTCCGGCTCAACGGTGCCATCCCCGACGACGAGATCCGGACCGCCGTCGACGATTCGTACGACCTCGTGGTGGCCAAGCTCCCCCGCAGCCGGCGGCCCGAAGGCGCCTAGCAGCCGCCGAACCGTGGGCCGGCAGCCGCGCCTACCGGCATCCCGAGCCCTGGGTTCGGAGACGCGCTACGCCACCCGGCGCAGGAGGGGGCCGCGGAACAGGAGGGCGGTGGCAGCGCCGGCGACGAACCCGCCGGCATGGGCCTCCCAGGCCACCCCGGTACCGCCGAGGGCGAACTGGGCGAAGAACCAGATCACCAGGAAGACCGCCGCCGGCAGCGGGAAGATGAACCACCCCACCAGGGATACGACGCGGTGTTGGGGGAAGAGCACCGCGTACGCCCCCATGGTCACCGCGATGGCCCCGGAGGCGCCGACCAGGGGGATGGTGGTGTCCGGGTTGGTGAAGATGAAGGCGGCGGTGGCGGCCAGGCCGCCGATCAGATAGAGGAACACATAGCCGACGTGGCCGAAGGCCTCTTCGATGTTGTTGCCGAAGATCCACAGGAACCACATGTTGAACAGCAGGTGCCCGATCGAGCCGTGGAGGAACATCGAGGTGAAGGCGGCCAGGTTCACGTTCTTGTCCGGGAACACCGGGTTCTGGGCTCCGTCGAAGCATTGGCCGGTGACGATCTCGTCAACGCCGAGCGGGTCCTGGGTGGTGATCTCACAGGCGATGGCGGCCCGCTCGTAGACGAAAGCCTCCTGGTCGGTCGGGCTCCACCGCCCCTGGATGAAGAAGTACACGACGATGTTGATGACGATCAGCCCGATGGTGACGTACGGGGTGATCGTAGTCGGGTTCTCGTCGCGCAACGGGAGCATGTCGTCACGATGCTACGCATCGGAGCGGTCCGCTTCCCGGGGTCGTATGTGTGCGAGACCGCCTCTGTGCCGGTTCCAGACACGAACGACCGGAAAGAGCGCAGACCCTACGGGTTGAAGTAGTCGTTCTCCTGGAAGTCGTTGTTGACGTCGTTGACGAAGTCGTTGCCCGGCGGCTCGGTCACGCACGACGACAGCAGCCCGGCGAGCGCCACCACGAGCACGGCGACGACGGCTTTGAGTCGTTTGCTCATCGGATGGCTATCGGCACGAGATCACCGCCTCCACAGCTCCCGGTTGAACAGGATGAGGATGGGCAGGATCTCCAGGCGCCCGATGATCATCAGCCCGGCGAGCAGCCACTTGCCCAGGGCGGGCACCACCAGATAGGTCTCGGTGGGGCCCACCTGGGAGAGGCCGGGCCCGACGTTGCCCAGCGCCGAGGCCACCGCCGACACCGTGGTCACCATGTCCAGATCGGTGGTACCCACGGAGCCGATGATGGCGAGCAGGAAGGTCCCGGTCATGAAGGAGAACATGTAGAGCAGGAAGAAGGTGTGCACCGCCTCGACGATGGTGTCGGGCACCGGGTCCTTCCCCATCCGGGTGACGAACACGCCCCGGGGGTGGATGAGGCGGCGCACGTCGGCCCGGGACGCCTCCACCAGCACGTCGAGCCGATACACCTTGACCGACCCCGCGGTGGATCCGGCCATCCCGCCGATGAACATCAGGCCCACGATCATGATCTCGAGCGCCGGGGCCCACAGGGCGAAGTCGGCGGTGGCGTACCCGGTGGTGGTGATGATCGACACCGCGGTGAAGATGGCGTCCCGCACCGCGACCAGCGGGTCGCCCCAGGTGCCGATGACCATGATCAGCGAGGCCACGGCGATGATGCCGATGTACAGCCGGAACTCGACGCTCTTCAGGTACAGCTTCGGATCCCGCCCCGCCCGGTAGTGCAACGAGAAGGAGGCGCCGGCGATCACCATGAACCCGATCACCACCCACTGGGCGTAGGCCGAGAACGCCCCGAGCGAGCCGACGTGGGTGCCGAACCCTCCGGTCGACATGGTGGTGAAGGCGTGATTGACGGCCTCGAACAGCGTCATGTCCCCCACCCACAGCAGCAGCACCTCGGCGAGCGTGATCACCCCATACACCAGCCAGAGCCGCTTGGCGGTCTCCCGGAATCGCGGCGTGAGCCGGTCCGGGGTCGGCCCCGGGCTCTCGGCCCGGGCCAGCTGCACAGCCCCCATGC
>CAYQZO010000104.1:0-3813 GCA_964421925.1 uncultured Acidimicrobiaceae bacterium | reverse complement strand
CAGGGGCAGGATCGCCACCGAGAGCACGATGATCCCCATCCCGCCGATCCACTGGGTGAACGAGCGCCAGAACTGGATGCCCTTGGGGACCGCGCCGGGGTCCGGGAGCACGGTGGCCCCGGTGGTGGTGAACCCGGAGGCGGTCTCGAAGAAGGCATCGCTGACACCTTCGATGGCCCCGGTGAACACGTAGGGCAGCAGCCCGACCACGCACATGGCCCCCCAGGCCAGGCCCACCGCAGCGAACCCCTCCCGGGTGGTCAGCTCCCCGGGGCGCCCGAAGCTGCGCCACAGCGCCGCACCCACCGCCACGGTCACGACCGCGGCGGCGAAGATCCCTGCCGCCGTGGACCACTCCCCGTAGATCAGGCTGACCACCGCCGGCGCCAGCATCACGGCCCCGATGGAGGCGACCACCGCCCCGACCACATGGAGCAGGTGGCGCCAGGACACTCAGCCGGACAACTGCTCGGCGGCCGGAATCCCCTCGGGGAGGGCGACCGCGATGAGATGGTCGCCCTGCTGCACCGTGGTGTCGCCCCTGGGAACGAACGCCTCCCCCTTGCGCTGCACCCCACCGATGATGATCGACTTGGGGAGGGCGAGCTCGCGCAGGCTCTTGCCGATGGCGGGGCTGGCTGCGCCGACCTCGAGCTCGATGGCCTCGGCGGCCGAGCCCGGGATGGTGGCCACCGAGTGGATGAGGCCGCGGCGGACGAAGCGCAAGATCTCGTTGGCCGCCGACAGGCGCGGGCTCACCGTGCCGTCCACCACCCCGCCCCCGAGAAGGCCCACCAGGTTGGGGTCGGTGAAGCGGGCGGTGACCTCGCTGGCACCAAGTGCTTTGGCCACCTGGGCGGCGAGCAGGTTGTCGCCGTCCCACCCGGTGAGGGCGAGCACCTCGTCGGCGCTTCCCACTCCCTCGGACTTGAGCACCTTGGGGTCGGCCGGATTGGCGTTGACCACGACCACCTCGGGCAGCGCCTCGGCGATGCGGCGACACCGCTGCGGGTCGGCTTCGATGAGCATGGTCGGAATCCCACGCGTCACCAGCCTGCCAGCGGTCATGCGGGCCAGGCGGGTGCCCCCGAGGATCACGACCTTCTTCGGGGGCCGCGAGGTCAGCTGGAACAGCTCGTAGGGGACGCGGCTGCCGCCCCGCTTGGCCATCACCAGCACGTGGTCGCCGACCTTGAGCCGGGTGCTGCCCCGGGCGATGGTGGTCTCTCCGTCTCGGACAACGGCGAGCACGAGCCAGTCCCACTCCTCGACGGTGTCGCGCAGGTCGGCGAGCGTCTTGCCCACTACCGGGGAGTCCGGCTCGATGTACGAGCCGAGCAGCATCAGGCCACCGTCGGCGAACTCGACGAGCTCGGCGACGTGCCCGGTGCCCACCAGCACCACGAGGTCATCGGCGGCGGCTTCCCCCGGGTCGATCACCACGTCGACGCCGAGCGCCTCGACCTCGGCCTTGAGCTCGGGATCCTCCACCCTGGCCACGGTGATGCGGATGCCGAGCTTGGTGGCGGCGTTGCAGGCGAGCACGTTCACCGCATCCGACGAGCTCACTGCGATCAACAGGTCGGCGTCGGCGAGCCCGGCCTGTCTCAGCACGGCGTTGGAGGCTCCGTTGCCCGTGATCACCATCGTGTCCAGGGTGCCCGCCACCTCGGTGGCACGCTCGCGATCGGACTCGATGACGACGACGTCCTGGCCCTCCAGCGAGAAGCGCTCGGCCAGATAGGAGCCCACGGCACCGGCGCCGACGATGATGATCTTCATGGGCCGCAGAGGTTAGGCAGCGGCACCTCCGCCGTGATGGGCGAGCCACAGGCTGGCCACGTTCGTCCCGGTGGGCCCGGTGACCAGCAGATCGCCGGTCTCGGCGAGGAACGTGCCCGCGTCGTTGTCGCGAAGGGCGACCATGGCGTTGAGGCCCTTGGCACGGCCCCGGCCCACGGTTCGCCCGTCGACGACGGCACCGGCCGCCTCGGTGGTGCCGTCCTTGCCGTCGGTGTCGGCGGCGAGGAAGGTGATCGGCCTTCCCTCGATGGCAATAGCGGCGGCGAGCGCCGCTTCCTGGTTGCGCCCACCCCACCCTGTGCCTTCCACGGTCACCGTCGTCTCCCCCGAGCACACCAGGACGTCGACGCCGGTCCGGCGGCCGGTGACGACGTCGACCGCGGCATCCCGGGACTCGCCCTCCATGACGGTGGTGATGATCTCGGCGGTCAAGCCGCGCGACCTGGCCGCATCTGCTGCGGCGCGGGCGGCGGTCGCCGGGGACGCCACGATCCGCACCTCGTGGTTCGGGTGGGGCTCGATCTCGGACTCGGTGATCTCGCCGGCAACACCCGCGGAGAGGAGATCGACCGTGACCGGCGGCACCCGGTCGAGCAGCCGGTATCGGTCGAGGACGGCGAGGGCGTCGGCGAACGTCGTGGGATCGGGAACCGTGGGACCGGAGCCGATCACGTCGAGGGCGTCGCCGGGGACATCGGACAGCACCAGGGTCACCAGCCGGGCCCGGGCCGCCCACTGCGCCAGCCGGCCACCCTTCACCCCGGACAGGTGCTTGCGCACCGTGTTGGTCTCGGCGATGGTGGCGCCGGAGTGGAGCAGCGCCCGGTTGACCGCGGCGACGTCCTCGAGGGAGAGGTTGTTGAGTGGAAGCTCGAGCAGTGCCGAGGAGCCACCTGAGATCAGGTACACCAGGGTCTCCCCTTGCCCGCACAGGGCGGCGAGCTCGAGGGCGCGCCGAGCCGCCTCCAGGCTCCCCTCGTTGGGCACCGGATGGCCACCCACGATCACGGGCACGGGCGCCGGCTCATCGACCGTGGTCACCACCACGCCGCTTTCGATGTCGGTGACGGCGGCAAGACCCCGCACCATGGCCACCGCCGCTTTGCCCGAGGCGATGACGTGGGTCCTGGTGAACTCGATCGGATCCGCTTCCAGACTGCGCCGCACCGCCTCCTCCGGGTCGGACGCCGCTACCGCCTCCAGGAAGATCTCGGTGAGGGTGTCTCGCGGGTTCACCGTGGCACGAAGCTAGCGGGCGGTGGCCTCGTCACGCCATCGAGATCCGATACGATCGGGCCATGGAACCGACCACCGGCTACGCCAGGCTCGACGACGAGCGCATTGCCTACCAGATCATCGGTGACGGCCCGGTCGATATCATCGTCACCGCCGGCTGGTGGTCGCCCTTCGACGTGGAATGGGAGGAGCCCAACATCCGCTCCTTCTATCAGCAGCTGGCTCGCTTCGCCCGCGTTATCCGCTTCGACCGGCGGGGCATGGGAGCGTCCGACCCGGTGCCCCTCGACGCCCTGCCGTCCTGGGAGTCGCTGAGCGACGAGATCAGGGCGGTGCTCGATGCGGTCGGCTCGCAACGGGCGTTCCTACTCGCCGCGGGCAGCGCCGGCCCGGGCGGAGCGTTGTTCGCCGCCACCGACCCGGACCGCACAGCCGGGTTGATCCTCGCTCACACCACGGTGCGTTGGATGTGGGACGAGGACTATCCGTTCGGGTCCACCCAGGAGGACGCAGCCCAGTGGGACGCAGCGCTCGAAGAATGGGGGACGGGCGCCATGCTCGCCCTCTCCTTTCCCAGCCGGGCCGGCGACCCCGAGTTCCAGCGGTTCTATGGCCGAGTCGAGCGCGCCACGACCAGCCCGACCGCGATCGCCAGGTACATGGAGGCGGAGCAACTCACCGACGGCCGGGCGGTCCTCCCTACCGTCTCCGTACCAACTCTGGTCGCGCACCGGGCCGACAGCCCCCTTCTCCCCATCGACCACGGGCGCTACC
>CAYQZO010000103.1:0-6635 GCA_964421925.1 uncultured Acidimicrobiaceae bacterium | reverse complement strand
TATCTGGCCCTTGCTGGCCAGCGGGTGCTCATGGTCGATCTCGACCCCCAGGCCTGCCTCACCTACGAGGTCGGGCTCGAGCCCGAAAAGCTCGACATCTCGGTGCACGACGTGATCCTCGGCAGAGTCGATGCCGCCGAGGCGATCATCACCGATGGAGGAGTGAGCTTGTTGCCGTCCTCGATCGACCTTGCGGGATCAGAGATCCACCTGCTCACCAAGACCGGACGCGAGTTCGTGCTCGGCCGAGCGCTCAGCCCGCTGGTTGATCAGTACGACCTCATCCTCATCGACTGCGGCCCCTCCCTCGGCATCTTGACCCTGAACGCCTTGACCGCCGCCGACTACGTCATCATCCCGTTCCAGGCCGAGACCCTGTCGCACCGCGCCGTCGGCCAGCTCCTGGAGACCGTCGATGACATCCGCCACTACACGAACCCGGAGCTTGAGGTGCTTGGAGCGGTGGCGACCATGTACGACGGGAGGACCAGGCTGGCGAGACGGGTCGTAGAAGAAGTCGCGGTCAAGCACGGTCTCGAAGTCCTCGACCCGCCCATTCCCCGCTCGGTCCGGGTCGCCGAGGCCCCGGAACGGGGTCGCTCGGTACTCGCCCATGCCTCGAGCTCGAAGAGCGCCGAGGCCTACCGGGCCCTCGCCGCCGAGATCGCAGGGCGCATATGACGCAGACCTTCGACCCCAAGGGGAAGCGCGCGCTGTTCGAGACACCCGCGGTCGTGGTCGACGACACCTTCCGCGACGACGTGCTCATCGTCATCGACGATCGCGACGGCAAGGAAGCGCTGTTCTCGGTGGGGCCGCGCCAGCCCGGCACCGGGGTCATCGAATGCACCCACTGCGGGGCGCGCACCCGGATCTCCTATCTGGAGATCGCGGTTCGTATCGCGGTGATCTCGCTGTGGATCCCGGGCAAGTATCACAGCCGGTGGATGCAGTGCCCCAACTGCCAGCGGCGCTCCTGGTGCCGGGTGGAGTGGCTTTCCTAGAAGCTGCGCCTCGGCTCCACCGAGGCGTTTGAGTTTCCGCTCCGCGCCAACTCAGCGGCTGGCGCGCGCCAGGAACTCGTCTCGCTCCACGACGACGCGGGTGTGGCTCCCGGTGGCGATGACGGTGTCGCCTTCCGTGGCCTCGAGGACGAACTCGAGCGCAGGTCCGTCCACCGCTTCGAGCAGTGCGGTGACCGACACCGTCGAGCCGACCGCCGACGGCGCGAGATGGTCCACGTCGATGCTCGCCCCCACCGACGTCAGGTCCTCGGGAAGCCGCCCGGCGAGGGCGGCAACCGCCGCCGCCTCGAAGAGCGCGATCAGACGAGGCGTCGCCAATACCGGCACGTCGCCGCTGCCTTGTGCAGAGGCGGTGTCGGCCTCGCCGACGACGAGTTCGGCCGTTCCGTGGAGGTCGGTGTCGAGATCTGCATAACCCATGGCCAGCAGCGTACCCGGGTGGGGAGAGCGATTTCGATCCATCCCGTCGATCCGACCACGGACTGGCCACCCCGTACCCGGGGCCGGCGGCGGACTCGGTAGCCTGCCCCGGTGATCTTCGCGTCCCTGGCGTACATCGGAGTCGTCACCGTCAGCTACGCGCTGTTCTCCGGGCGCCTTGCCCGCAGCGTCGTCACCGGCCCCATGTACTTCACCGCAGCCGGGCTGATCGGAGCGAGCGTTGGGATTTGGAGGCCGCTGCTTGCAGACGTCGAGTTGATGAAGACGCTCTTCGAGCTCACCCTCGGGCTCGTGCTCTTCACCGAAGCCACCAAGCTGCGGCTGCGCGACTGGACGGAGGATTTCGAGCTGGCCACCCGCCTCCTTACCATCGGGCTGCCGCTCACCATCGCGATCGGAGCCGTCCTCGGTGCCTGGGTCTTCACCGGCGTCGGCCTGCTCGGCGGGGCCATCATCGCCACCGTGCTCGCCCCCACGGACGCCGCGCTCGGTCTGGCCGTCGTCGAGAACGAGCGGGTCCCGGCCCGCATCCGGGAAGCGCTTTCAGTGGAGTCCGGGCTCAACGACGGGATAGCGCTCCCCGTACTGCTGTTCTTCACCGCCGTCGCCGCCGCCGAGGAAGGCGCCAGCTTCGTCGCCCTGTTCGTCCAGGGCCTGGGAGTGGCCGTTGCCGTCGGGGCGGTCATCGGATGGGCCGCCGGGTTGACGATGCGGGAGGCCAGTCGCCGCGGGCTGATGAAAGCCCGCTGGCAGGAGATCACGGTCCCCATCGTGGCCGTGCTCGCCCTGATCGTCGCCGACTCCCTCGGCGGGAGCGGGTTCATCGCAACGTTCGCCGCCGGGCTCGTCTTCGGGCGCTACATCCGCGAGCTCGGACCGCGCGTGTCCCGGTTCGCCGACGACGCCTCGACGCTGCTGACCGTGTTCGCCTTCATGATCTTCGGCGGGGTCATTCTCGCCGAGAACCTCGGCGCCTTCGGGTGGACGACCGTGCTCTACGCCGCGCTGAGCCTGACCGTGGTGCGGATGCTGCCGGTGGCAGTCGCCATGGCCGGCACCGGGCTGGACCGGCCGACGGTCGCCTTCATGGGCTGGTTCGGTCCCCGCGGCCTGGCTTCCATCGTCTTCGCCGCGGTCGTCGTCGAGGAGATAGGGCTCGCGGAGAGCGCCGCCGTGCTGGCGGCCATGATCGTGACCGTGACCGCGAGCATTCTGCTCCACGGGCTCAGCGCCTACCCCGGCTCTGAGCGCTACGGCGACTACGTGGAAGCCGCTACGCCGCCTTGATGCGGAAGGCGGTGACGACCTCGATCACGGCGACGACGAGCAGGTAGATCCCCGCCACGAACGCAAGGACCGTCAACGACACATCGGGCCAGAACACCAGCAGGGCGCCGAAGGCGACCCCGAGCAGACCACCGAACGCCACCCACCACCGGTCGGCCAGGGCGCTGTCGGTGATACCGCGCCACAGATCCACCAGTCCGGAGATGATCCAGAAGATGCCGATGATCAGGACCACCAGGGCAAGCGTGTCGGTGGGATTCCGCATCACCACGATGCCGAGCACGATGCCGAGCACCCCGACCAGGGCCATGAGCCACCGTCCCTCGGCCTCGCCGCCGAACAGGCTGGTCAGGAAGCGGATGATCCCGAAGAAGAGGATCCACAACCCGATGAGGAACCCGATCACGTCGAGGGACTCATCGTTGAAGAACACGAGGGCGATGCCAAACAGCAGGCTGATCACACCCGAGACCAGGAACAGCCACCACACGCTCTTGGCGTCGTCGAGCATCGTCACGGTCATCACGCCCTCCCTTGCTCCACTGCCTGGAAATCGTAGCGACCGGGCCTGCCGCGTTCCCGCATCCCGGTCCCGGGGTGGCGGATAGCCTCTGGCCATGGCAGACGCAGTGGTCGAAGCCGGCGGACGCGAGGTCCGTATCACGAGCGCGGATCGGGTGGTGTTCCCCGATCAAGGCTGGACCAAGCTGGACGTGGCCAACCACTTCGCCATGAGCGGCCCGGGAGCGCTGCGCGGCGTCTCCAACCGTCCCACCATGTTGAAGCGATGGACCAAGGGGATCGACGAGGAGCCGTTCTACGTCAAGCGGGCGCCCAAGAACGCCCGCACCACGGTCGCCGTCAGGTTCCCCTCCGCCCGGCCCGGTGTGATGTTTCTCCCCCTCGATGAGGCCGACGTGGTGTGGATGGCTCAGATGAACTGCCTCGACCTCCACCCGTGGAATGCCAGGGCGGCCGATCTGGACCACCCCGACGAGCTGCGCATCGATCTCGACCCCACCGACGACTACGGCTTCGACGACGCCCGGGTGGTGGCGGCCACGGTCGCCGAAGTGCTCGACGAGGTCGGCCTCATCGGCTGGCCGAAGACATCGGGGAACCGGGGCATCCATATCTATGCCCGGCTGGTTCCCGAGTGGGACTTCGTCACCGTGCGCCGCGCCGGTCTCGCTCTGGCCCGCGAGGTGGAGCGGCGCAACGAGCTGGCCACCACTGCCTGGTGGAAGGAGGAGCGCTTCGGGGTCTTCCTCGACTACAACCAGAACGCGAGGGACAAGACGGTGGCATCGGCCTACAGCATCCGGCACACCGGCTGGGTGTCGACGCCGTTCACCTGGGACGAGCTCGGCACCATCGACCCCGCTGCGTACACCCTTGGGACCTTCCCGCGTCGTTGGGACACGGTGGGTGATCTCACCAAGGGCATCGACGAAGCCGCCGGGCGCCTCGAGCCGCTCCTGGAGATGGTGGCCGCCGACGAGGCAGCCGGCGTCGGCGACGCACCGTGGCCTCCCCACTACCCCAAACAGCCGGGTGAGCCACCGCGGGTGCAGCCGTCGCGACAGCGCCGACCCGATGATGAGTACTGAGTACTCAGTCATCAGTCAGGAGCTGTCGGCTATGGGCTGTTGACTAGATCATGTGCGCAGGCCGCAGTAGTCAGTCACCAGGTGACTAGCTACCCGATCGGACCGGTCTCCAGCAAAGCCTTTGGAATCGCCAGTTGCCGTCCGATAGAAGACGGATGGAAGTCGCGGCCACATCGAGCGACCGGGCGGCCTCGCGCACCAAGAACGGTCTCGTGGCCGTGTTCGCCGGGCTCGCCGTTATCGGGGTCCTGCTCGCGCTCGCATTCATCTTCTCGACGACCTCCAATGCCGAGCGCGTCGCCAACAACGCCGAAGCTCTGCACGAGGCCAATGCCACCATCGGTTCCGCCGCCCTGTCGCGGGCAGCGGTCGCTCAGGCCGTCGTCTTCGGCATCGACTACAGCTACCACGGTGTCGCCACCAAGGAGGCACGAGACGAGGCGGTCGCCGCCGCCGAATCCAACCTCGACCAGACCGAGGAGTGGGCGGTCGCCCTTGCCGACGATGAAGAGACCAAGGACCTTGCCGCCGAGCTCGCTGCGTTCGTCGAGTCGGGCCGGGGGGTGGTGACGTCGGTCTCCCGCGGGTTGTTCCGCGACGCCGACGTCAAACACCAGACCGTTTTCGAGCCCCAGTACGCCGTCGTCGCCGAGGCACTGGAACAGCGCCAGGACGTCGTGGCGACCCGGGTCTCCGACACAGAACGCGTCGCAGGCCTCGTCGGGCTCGCCACCCAGCTGGCCACCACGCTGCTCATCCCGGCGGCCACCATCTTGATCTACTTCTTCATCGTGCGCCGCCAGTACCGCGAGGAGCACCTGCGCATGGAGACCAAGCTCAACGCCCAGCGCGAGCTGTCGGAGTCGAAGGACGCCTTCATCGCCGGCATCTCTCACGAGCTGCGCACCCCGCTCACCGGCATCTACGGGTTCAGCGAGCACCTTCTGGAGAACGGCATCAGCGATCCCGTCGAGACCATGGAGCTGATCAGGCTCATCAACAAGGACTCCGCCGACCTCTCCCGGATGGTCGACGACATCCTCACCGCGGCCCGCCTGGAGTCGGACGTCCTCGCCTTCGAGTACCAGGCCGTGGCCCTCTACGAGGAGTCCGCAGCGGCCATCGCACCGTTGCAGCGCGCCGGCGCCGACATCCGCCTGGAGGGGAACGCACTCGTGTGGGCCGATCCGGTGCGGACCCGCCAGATCATCGACAACCTGGTGTCCAACGCCATCCAGCACGGAGGGCCCGCCGTGGAGGTGTACCTCGAGACCAACGAGCGCAACGCCGTCGTCACGGTGTCCGACAACGGCCTCGGCGTCGATGCCGGAATCGTGGAGAAGCTGTTCGAACGGTTCGTCCACGACGGCGAGGAGTCGCTGCTCAACGGCAGCATCGGCCTCGGCCTCTCCATCGCCCGCTCCCTCGCCCGCACCATGGGCGGCGACGTGACCTACGTCCGTGCGGGCGGATGGACCAACTTCGTGCTCACCCTGCCCCTGCTCGATACCGCCGACCTCTGGGACGCCAAGCCCAAACAAGGTGAGGCCCTGATCGGAGTGCCGCTCTCGGAGCGAATATCGGCCACGCCCGCTCCGATCGGAGAGTTGGCCGCCTACGAGCCATGAGGCGCCTCGCCATCGGCGCGCTCGTCATCGGCTTCCTCGGCGCGGTGAGCGTGGTCCTGATCGCCCCCGGCCCGTCGGCGGCCGAGACGGAAGAAACCAGCTGGTACCACTACCGGGACAAGTTCGACACCCGCGCCTACAACGGGAGCAACGGGGACGCCGAGTTCACCACCGACTGGATCGAGATCGGAGAAAACGACGGACCGGTCAGCGGACTCGTCTCGGTCAACGAGCATGAGTACTGCCTCGGCTCCTACTGTCTGCATATCGGCGGGGCCGGGGCGCCCACCCCCAACGTCGGAATAAAGCGCACCGTGAACCTGGAGGGGGCGGTCACCGCCAAGGTCTCCTACGTCTTCGCCACCAAGAGCTTCGGCCTGGGACTCGACAAACGGGTCGCCTTCCAGGTGTCATCGAATGGCGGATCGTCCTTCACCACCCTCAAGGTGCACGAGCTCTCCACCACCGAGCCGACCCAGCGCATCGAGCCCCAGTTCATCTTCGTCACCGACTACGCAGCCGGCGAGACCGTGTTCCGCTTCATTTCCCTGGACGGCGCTCCCGAGAACCTCTTCATGGTCGACGACTTCCTGGTGAAGGCCGAGTTCTATGGGGATCCGCCTCCTCCCACGACCACAACCACG
>CAYQZO010000102.1:0-6636 GCA_964421925.1 uncultured Acidimicrobiaceae bacterium | reverse complement strand
TGAGCCACTCCTCGACGCGGACCCGCTGGTCGGCGTCCAGCTGGAGTTCGCCGAGGGCGGCGGTCGCCCGTCCGAAGGCGTCGAGTTCGGGGCCCATGAGCCCGGAGGCGCGGGCGATCGCCGCAGCCGGGTTGTTCAACTCGTGGGCCAGGCCGGCGGTGAGGGTGCCGAGCTGCACCATCCGCTCCGACTGGCGCAGGCTGGCCTCGGTCTGGCGCACCCTGGCCAGCAGCACGTCGAAGAGCACCCGGGCGGCGGTCGCGCTCGAGTCGAGCAGCTGGTCCATCTGGGTCTTGGGGATGGCGATGAGGCGGGTGGGCATCGAGGCGCGGCCCGTCGCCATGCGGGGGGCGCTGTCCAGCAAGGCCATCTCCCCGATCACCTCCCCCGGCACCCGGCGGGCGAGCAGCACCTCGCGCTCGCCGGTGATCTTCAGGATCTCGATCTCTCCGTCGGTGATGACGAAGGCGGTGTCACCGTCCTCGCCCTCGTTGAACAGCGCCTCGCCGGTGTCGAGGCTTACGTCCGTGGCCCCCTGCTCCAGGCAGTCGAGGTCCTCGTCGGTGAGATCGGCGAAGAGCGGGACCGCACGCAGTTCTTCCCGCACCGGGTCACACCGTTGCCAGGTACTGGTGGATCATGCTCACCGTGATCGCACCGGTGCCGACCGCCGAGGCCACCCGCCGGATCGCTCCGTGCCTGATGTCACCGGCGGCGAAGATCCCGGGGACGCTCGTCTCCAGCGGGTACGGGTCGCGTTCGAGCGGCCAGTGCACACCCTCGGCGAGGGCGATGTCGGGCCCGGTGTAGATGAACCAGCGGTCGTTCATGGCGACCACGTCGGCGACGAAGTCGGAGTGGGGCACCGCACCGACGAAGATGAAGATGGCGGCGGCGTCGTGGACCGTTTCCTCTTCGGTCTTGTTGTTCTTCAGCCGGATGCGCTCAACCCGGTTCTCCCCCTCCACCTCGAGGACCTCGGTGTTGACCACCACGTCGATGTTCTTGGTGTCGGCGATCTGATCGATGAGGTACTGCGACATCTTCAACTGGAGTGACTCGCCGCGCACCACCATGGTGACCTGGGAGGCGTACTGGGAGAACAGCATGGCGGCCTGGCCCGCCGAGTTGGCCCCGCCGATCACGTACACCGGCTGGTCGCGATAGGTGGCCGCCTCGGAGAGCGCCGCCCCGTAGTACACGCCGGCGCCTTCGTAGCGCTCGTAGCCGGGCACGCTCAGCTTGCGCAGCGACATGCCGCTTGCGATGAGCACGGCGTGGGCACGCAGCTCTGCTCCGGTGTCCAGGGTGACGATCTTGACGTTGTCGTCGGTCTTCACCGAGGTCGCGGTGGTGGCGGTGAGGATCTCGGCGCCGAGCCGGGAAGCCTGGGTAGCGGCGCGGCGAGCCAGATCGGCCCCGCTCACCCCGGAAGGGAAGCCGAGGTAGTTCTCGATGCGGCTGCTCGTCCCGGCCTGCCCGCCGGGGGCCTCCGCCTCCACCATCACCGTGCGCAGGCCCTCCGAGGCGCCGTAGACGGCGGCGGCCAGCCCGGCGGGGCCTCCGCCGACGATGATCAGGTCGTAGAACGGATTGTCCGCCTCGGTGCGCAGCCCGACCTTCTCGGCGATGGCACGCCGCTCGGGATCGACCAGGCGCTGGCCGTCGGCGAACAGCACGACCGGGATGTGATCGTCATCGCCGGCTCTGAGGATGGACTCGGCCTCCTCGTCGCGCTCGATGTCGAGGAACCGGTACGGGATCTGGTTGCGCGCCAGGAAGTCCTTGACCTCGTGCGTGGCGGGGGACCAGGTCGTGCCCACCACCCGGATGCCGTCGAACGGTGCCGGGGTGTTGGCCTGCCAGTCCGACAGCAGGTCGTCGAGGACCGGGTACAGGTGATCCTCCGGCGGATCCCACGGCTTCATCAGGTAGTGGTCGAGGTCGACCTCGTTGATGGCCGAGATGGCGGCGTCGGTGTCGGCGTAGGCGGTGAGCAGCACCCGCTTGGCATCCGGGTAGGTCCGGCGAGCCTCGATGAGGAACTCGGTTCCGGTCATCGAGGGCATCCGCTGGTCGACCAGGAACAGCGACACGGTGTCGCCCCTCGCCTTCAGGCCTTCCACCACCTCCAGGCCTTCGGCCCCCGAACCCGCCGCCACGACCCGGTAGTCGGCGGCGTAGTGGCTGGACAAGTCGCGGCGGACCGCGTTCAGAACCTGCGGGTCGTCGTCAACGGCGACGATGATTGGCGGTGTCACTGTCTCTTCCTCCCTGCCCGGCTGACGATACCGGTCACCCCCATGTCAAACGATCGGAACGTACTCGTGTACCACGCGATCCGGGCCGACGTCCACGATACGGATCCCCGACGGGTCCTTACCGAGTGGATATCCCACCGGGCCCGAGGTCACCATCTCGAATTCCCCGTCGTAGGCGAGGGAGTTGCGGTGCCAGTGCCCGGCGAAGGCGGTCCTGATCCCGTTGCGGTGGATCATATCGAGGAGCACGGCCCGCCGCTCCGCGGGGAGGTTCCAGTAGGTGTCCTCCTCGTCCGGGGAGCGGACGAACAGCGGATGATGGCCGAGCAGGATGGTGTGGGCGCGCTCGGCGGACTGAGACAGCTCGTGCTCGATGAACCCCATCTGCTCGGCGAGCTCGTCGGCGGTCTTCTCCGGATGGTCGATCACCACCGTGTTCATCACCACGAAGCGGGTGTCGCCGTGGTCGAAGGCGTAGAAGTCGGGGCCGAAGACGTCGCGGTATGCGGCGATGCTCGCCGGCGTAGGTGTCTCCGCGTCCTTGGCGATGTCGTGGTTGCCGGGAACCCAACGCATCGGGATGTCCGGGTCGAGCTGGCTCGTGATCGCAAACAGCTCCTCGACCTGCTCCTGTCCGACCGCGTCGTCGGTCATGTCCCCACCCATGACCACGAAATCGGGCCGGATGGCGTTGGCCATCTCGATGGCATCCCGGTAACGGCCGGCGTCCCACTCGAACCCCTCGACGTAGGGGACGATCTCCACCCGCATGTCCCTGGCGGCGTAGGTGAGGACGTCTTCCTCGGTCATGCCGGAGAAGGTGGCGTAGGCGCCGAGCTGGCAGTCCGCCATGAAGATGAAGCGAAAGGTGCTCAACGGCTCGCGACCCACTCGTCCACGATGCGGTGCATGGTCGGCATCGGCATCGACCCCGAGCCCAGCAGCACGTCGTGGAAGGCCCTCAGGTCGAAGTCGTCACCGAGGGCGGCTTCCGCCCGGGCCCGTGCCGCCAGCATCTCGCGCTGCCCGGTCTTGTAGGCGAGCGCCTGGCCCGGCCAGGCGATGTAGCGCTCGACCTCGTTGACGATGTTGTTCTGCGCCTGCGGGGAGTTGGCCGCCAGGTAGTCGATGGCCTCCTGGCGCGACCACCCGAGGGCGTGGATCGCGGTGTCCACCACCAGCCGCCCCGCCCGCCACGAGTCGAAGGACAGGATGCCGAACCGCTCCAGGTCGCCGGTGTACAGGCCCATCTCGTCGGAGAGGCGCTCCGAGTACAGGCCCCATCCCTCGTGGAACACGGTGATGAAGGCGTTCTTGCGGAACTCGGGCAGGTCGGGGACCTCCTGGGCCAGGGCAAGCTGGAGGTGATGGCCCGGGATGGCTTCGTGGAAGGCGAGTGCCTCGGACTCGTAGCGAGTCCGCGTCGTGGGCTCGGTGGTGTTGATGAAGAAGGTGCCGGGCCGGGAGCCGTCCTCGGTGGGCGGGAAGTAGAAGGCGAGCGGGGCGTCGGCAGCGCCCATCTCCGGCATGACCGCCATGACGCACGGTGCCTTGGGGAGGCGGCCGAAGGCGCGGTCCATCGCCGCGGTCGCCCGGTCCAGCGATCCCTGGGCGGCGGCGACGATCTGGTCGGCGTCCTCGAAGCGGAGCGCCTGATCGTCGCGCAGCCGCGTATAGATCTCCTCTAGGTCGTCGGTGCCAAGGACCGCTTCGCCAAGCTCCCGGTACTCCCGCTCCAGCTCGGCGATGTCTGCCAGACCCGCGTTGTGGATCTCCATCGCCGCCAACGGGAGCGAGGTGTGGCGGCGGATGGCCTTGCCGTAGATCTCCTCCCCGTCCGCGAGCCAGACGACGCCGCTGCGCTCCTGGGGTCGTGCCGCCGGGAGCACCTCTTCGCGGATGGTGGCCCGGTAGCGGTCGAAGCCGGGGCGCACGACCTCCTCCACCACCCCGGCCAGCCGTTCCCGCCAGCCGGCCACCTGTGCTTCGTCCCACTGCGGCGGCGGGTTCAGATTGACGAGGGCATCAGACTCCACCGGCGACTTCAGGTAGCCGTCGAGCTGGGCGATGACCTTCTCGGTCGCCACCGCCGGCGGCGTCCGGTCGCGGGCGACACCCTGGCGCAACCGCTCGTTGAGCTGGTCGAGGAGGCCACCAAACTTGGAGAACTTCTCCACCATCGCATCGGCGTGCTCGGGCTCGGTGATCGGGATCTGTCCGGCGAGCTGCTGGAGGGCGACCTGGATACCGGCGAACGAGTCGACGGCGAACTCACTGAGGCGGGAGCCGAGCTCGTCGGCCCGGGTGGAGGCCTCGAACACGAGCACCTCCCGGCTCACCTGCTCGTCGGGGGTGAGGCCTGCGGGATCGACGGCCTCGGCGGCGGCGGCGAAGCCCTCGAGGGCGGCGATGTGCTCGTCCTCGACCTCGCGGGAGGCGTCGTCCATCTCGGTGTCGTAGTCGTGGTAGCCGAGCAGGGTGGCCTGGGTGGGGGCGGCCTGCAGCGAGAACGTCCAGTAGTCCTCGCCGAGCTTCTTCAGTTCCTCGTTCATGCCGCTGTCATCCAGTCGCTCACGACCCGGTCCAGGGTCTGCAACGGCACCGCCCCGGTGGTGAGCACGGTGTCGTGGAATGTCTTGATGTCGAAACGGTCGCCGAGGGCGGTCTCGGCGTCGGCGCGCATCCGGTCGAACTCGAGGCGCCCGATCATGTAGGCCAGGGCCTGGCCGGGCATGGAGGCAATGTAGCGGTCGATCTCGTCGGTGATGTGGCGCAGGGTCATGGCGGTGTTCTCCGCCAGGTAGTTGATCGCCTGCTGGCGCGACCAGCCGAGGGCGTGCAGGCCGGTGTCGACGACGAGGCGGCCGGCGCGGGTGGAGTCGGCAGCCAGCATGCCCATCCGGTCGAGCGGCGTTCCGTACAGGCCCATCTCGTCGGAGAGCCGCTCGGTGTACAGCCCCCAGCCCTCCCCGTAGGCGGGCAGGTGGAGGTGGCGGCGGAAAGCGGGGACGTCGTCGCCCAGCTCCTGGGCGATGGTGTTCTGCAGGTGGTGACCGGGGATCCCCTCGTGGAAGGCGGTCGACTCCACCTCGTAGGTGCCCCACATGGTGGGGTCGGCGGTGTTCATGAAGAACATGCCCGGCCGGGACCCGTCCTCGGCTGGGGTGTTGTAGAAGGCGACCGCACCGCTGTCGATCTCCTGGACCACGCAGTCCGCCT
Organism: uncultured Acidimicrobiaceae bacterium; assembly: GCA_964421925.1. Classification (GTDB taxonomy): domain Bacteria; phylum Actinomycetota; class Acidimicrobiia; order Spongiisociales; family UBA5794; genus JACZST01. The sequence continues at coordinate 1,156 of CAYQZO010000102.1, read as the reverse complement.
CCGAGATCCGCCCGAACCACGAAGGCATCTCCTCCCGGGCCCGGGCGAATGCTTCCTCGGCGACCTTGACGATCTCGGCGCCCGAGGTGTGGTGCAGCTCCGGGTCGTCGCGCAGCCTGGCGAAGATCTCCTCGAGGTCGGCGGTGCCGAGGACCTCGGGGCCGAGCTCGCGGTACTCGTCGAAGAGGCGGTCCATCTGCTGGAGTCCGATCTGGTGGATCTCGCCGGGCTGGAGGGGGAGGGTGGTGTAGCGCTGGATGGCCCGGGTGTAGACGAAGTCGCCGTCGGGCAGGAACGAAAGGCCCTCCTGCCCCTCCGGGCGCGACTCGGGTAGGACTTCGTCGCGGAGCACATCGCGCTGACGCTCCACGGCCGGGCGTACCGCGCTCTCCACCGCCTCGGCGAGGGAGGTCCGCCACGCCGCGGTGGCGTCCTCGTCGTAGTCGGGCGGGGGTTTGACGGTGAGCAAGGGGTCGTCGTCGATGGGAAGGTCGAGCCAGGCGTCGAGCTGCGCGATCACGTCGCTGACGGCAAAAGCCGCCGGGGTTCGTTTGGCGGCCACGCCCTCGCGGAACCGCTCGGTGACCTGGTCGAGGGTGGTGGCGTAGCTGCGCCACTTGTCCACGACTGCCGCAGCGACCTCGCCGTTGGGGATGTTGAGGATGGGGGGAAGCAGCTTGGCCTCGACGTGCCAGCCGAAGATGGGGTCGACGGCGAACTCGGCTTGTCGGGTTTCGGCGAGATCGGCGCGGGAACCGGCGTCGAAGATGAGCACCTCCCGGGTGAGGGTGTCGTTGGCGCCCAACATCGTCGGGTCGATGGCCTCGGCCCGTGCCACGAGGCCGCGCAGGTCGGCGATGGCCCGGTCCTCGTGGGCGCGGCTGGCGTCCTCGAACTTGTCGGCATAGCGGTAGTCACCGAGGAGGTGGGCGCTGGTCGGGCTCTCGGCCATCTTCCACTCGTGGTACTCGTCGGCGAGGGCGCGAATGTCGCTCACGGCGGTGCCTCCGGTGCTGGCGTTCCTCGGTAGCCGGCGTACCTTATCGGGGATGAAGACCCTGCGCGGTCAGCAGGCCGGGGTCGTTATCCTTGGTGCCCACAAGCGCCCGTAGCTCAATTGGATAGAGCGTCTGACTACGGATCAGAAGGTTGGGGA
>CAYQZO010000101.1:0-6725 GCA_964421925.1 uncultured Acidimicrobiaceae bacterium | reverse complement strand
CGAGGAGCCCCCTCCGCTCGCAGACTCCGCCTGCTCGCGCCTCCCCCACGCTGTGGGGGAGGCGAAGCTCAGCGCCCGACGAACTGCGGCTCCTCCTTGTCCAGGAAGGCGCGGACACCGATGCGGGCGTCTTCGGTGCCGAACACCCTGGCGAACTCCTCGGCTTCGATGGCAAGCCCCTGCTCGATCGTGCGATCGAATCCCTCGGCGACCGCCCTCTTCACCGCGGCGTATGCCTGGGTTGGCCCGGTGGCGAAGCCGGCTGCGACCTCAGCAGCGGCCGCATTCAGCTCGTCGTCGGGGTATACCGCGTCGGCGAGCCCGAGTGCGAGCGCTTCGTCGGCGGCAACGTGACGACCGGTCATGCACAGCTCGCGGGCCCGGTGCATCCCGACGATCCTGGACAGGCGCTGGGTCCCACCGGCCCCCGGCATGATTCCGAGCTTGATCTCGGGCTGGCCGACCTTGGCCTCCTCGGCGAGGTAGCGCAGGTCGGCTCCCATGGCCAGCTCGAGCCCTCCGCCGAGCGCGTATCCGTGGATGGCGGCAATCGTGGGCTTGGACAGGGCGGCGATCCGGGTCGCCAGGGCTTGCACGCCGGCGGACTGGCGCTCCTGCGGGCCGCCGCCTTCGAAGCCGTCGACGAATCCGGAGATGTCGGCCCCGGCGGCGAAGTGGGGCGAGCCGGTGATCACCACCGCTCGCACCTCGGGGTCCTCCGCCCTGGCGACGGCCTCGTCGATGGCAGTGATGAACTCACGATTGAGGGCGTTCACCGGTGGTCGATTCAACTCGATGGTCGCGACGGCGTCCTTGACGGTGTACTCGACGAGGGCCACGGTTTCCTCCGTTGGTTGCCGGTGACCGAGGCTACCGGGCGTCGAGATGGGCGCGGTGATCGGTGATCGCCTTCCACAGTTCGTCGATGCCCCGCCCCTCGGTGGCGACCGTCTGCACCACCGGTGCCACCCAGCCACGGCTCGGGCCGAGGGCGACGGCTGCGGTGAGCTCTGTGACGGCCGCCTCCGCCCCTGGTCGATCTGCCTTGTTGACCACGAAGACGTCGCCGACCTCGATCAGGCCGGCCTTGGCCGCCTGGACGTCGTCACCCCACCCGGCGGTGACCACGACCACCACCGTTTCGGCGGTCGACGCCACCTCGACCTCGGCCTGGCCCACGCCCAGGGTCTCGATGATCACCTCGCCGAACCCGAGCCCATCGAGCAGCGCGACGACCCGCGGGGTCGCCTCGGCGATGCCCCCCAGGTGGCCACGGTTGGCCATGGACCTGATGTAGACCCGGTCGTCCTCGGTGTGGCGGTGCATCCGGACCCGGTCACCGAGGATTGCTCCGCCGGTGAATGGGCTGGAGGGGTCGACGGCGACGACCGCGACCCGCGCCGACGCTCCGGCTCGCGTGATCAGCTGGTCGACCAGCGTCGATTTGCCTGCGCCGGGAGGGCCGGTCACCCCGGTGAGGCGCCCCCCGGTGGTGGGCAGCGCGGTGAGCGCCGCTCGTCCCTCTGGAGTGTCTTCCTCGACGGCCGTCACCAGTCGGCCGAGCGCCCGTCGGTCACCGTCGCGAGCAGCGTCCAACAGATTCATGCGGGCAGGCTACGAGTTCGGGCTGGCGACTGGAGGCTGGCGACCGGCGACTTCAGATCGCCTCGACCTCGGTCACCCCCGGGACGCGGTCGCGCAGGATGCGCTCGATGCCGGCGGTGAGGGTCATGGTGGAAAGCGGACATCCCCCACACGCACCGACCAGCTGGAGCGTGACCTTGCCCTCCTCGGCGCCGAGCAGCACGAGATCGCCGCCGTCGGCCTGGAGGGCGGATGTACTCCAGCGTCTCCTCCAGGACGGCGCGGTCGATGTCCTCGCCAAACCCTGCTTCGGGCCTGTCGGTTGGCGAGGCGATCTCGATAACGGACCCGGCCTCGGTCTGCGCGGTGTCGTCGGCGGTCATGCACTCAAGGTAACCGCGAAGGCACCTCTAGTCATTCCCTTACACCGGAACCGCATCCCGGCCCTTGCCCGGCAGCGTCGGGTATCCGATGGACGGCCACAGCAGCAGCCGGTCGTCGTCGACGAAGGCCGACCAACGGCCCTCCGAGCGCGGGCCTTCGCCGTCTTCGCTGACCACGGTGAAGGAACCGCTCGCCTCGAAGGTGACCGAGCCGAGCTCCCATCCCAGCCCGACGACCACCGTCTCGGGAAGGTGCGCGCCGGCGTCCTCGGGCACGAGACCGCCGTAGTAGTGCCCGAGGATGTCCCGATAGTCGTCCCCGTTGAGCGCCATGGCGTATGCGCCGTACTGGCTCATGCCCACCCCGTGTCCCCAGCCTTCACCGACGAAGCGGACGGTGCCGACGTGCCGGCGATCCTCGGGCGGCAGGTGGCGGAGCACGGCTTCGGGAAAGGCACGGAGCGGCGTGTAGGAGACGTCGTAGTTGTAGGAGGGAAGCGCTTGCGGGAGTCGGCGCTCGCCGTCGGCGCGCATCGCGGGGAGCAGCGAGGGATACAGCGCAGGGCCCTGGCGGTTCATGGCGCCCTTGATGTCCGTGCCGGGGATGGTGACGGTCCCGCCCGCCGTGGACACCCACACCGTGTCGATGCCGGTGCCTTCGGGGAGATCGCGGTGGACGAGGGCGAGCAGCTCGCCGCCGACACCGTGCCCGTCGGCGCGCAGGATCTCGACGAATGCCTCCGAAGGCACCTCCACCTCCCACGTGTAGTAGGGGGAGACGCCCTCCTCCGGCGAATCGACCGGTTGCAGGTAAGGCACCGCGGCGCCGCCCCAGACGTCCTGGACCGCAAGGGTGCGCGACCCCATGCTCGACGAGTAGACCGCCTGGATCGGGGCCCCGTCGTAGGTGAGGATCTGATTGCTGGTGGCGTTGATGGCGTTCAGCCATCGATCCCCGTTGGACTGCTCCAGGTAGCCGATCCCGGCATACACCTGGCAGGCGCTCGATGCACAGATGTCATACCCGTAGAGCCGCCCATTCGCCGTGCGGCCGTTGCGTAGGGTCGAGGCCAGATAGGTGCGGGCGGCGACCACCTGGGCGGCGAGGGCTTCATGGGGCCACCCGAACGGAACCTCCTTGATGCCTGCCAGGTATCCGTCCACGGTCGTCATCTCGGTGAGGGCGAGACCCGTCGAGGACGCTGCAATGGTGAGCTCGCCCGCATAAGTGCGCCCGTTCACGACGAACCGGGTGTCATCGAGCGGCACGAGGGTGATCGACTCGTCGGCGCCGAGGGCGGGAGCGGCCCCGGTCGCCGCCACCGCGACCAGACCGATCAGCAGGACGGCGGTGCGCAAGATCCCTCGAATGGCGGAGGCCATGTCACACCCGTTGGATATCGGCCCCGAGCGCCTGCATCTTGGGCACGAAGCCGTCGTACCCCCGGTCGATGTGATGGGCGCCGACCACGGTGGTGACCCCATCGGCGCGCAGCCCGGCGATGGTGAGGGCGGCGGCGGCCCGGATGTCGCAGCCGTCGACCTCGCATCCGGACAGCTCTTCGACGCCGCGCACGATGATGTGCTGGCCGTCTGTGTCGATGTCGGCACCCATCCGGTTCAGCTCACCGATGTAGCGGAACCGCGTTGCATACACGTTCTCGGTGGCGATGGAGGTCCCATCCGCCACCGAGAGCAGCGCCACCATCTGGGGGTGCATGTCGGTGTGGAATCCGGGGAAGGGCAGCGTGGCGAAGTCGATCGGTCGGGGCCGCGCGGGCCCGGTCACGGTGAACCAGTCGCCTCCCCGTATCACCGTCGCCCCGGCGGTTTCCAGCTTGGTGAGCTCCATGCGCAGGTGCTCGGGCACGCAGTCCCTGATGGTGACCTCGCCGCCCGTCATGACGGCAGCGGCGGCAAACGTGCCGGCCTCCAACCGGTCCGGGACGACGCGGTGATCCGCGGGCTGCAAGTTGGGCACGCCGTGGACCTCGATCGTGGAGGTGCCGGCACCGTCGATCTTGGCACCCATCGCCCGCAGGTAGTCGGCGAGGTCCATGAGCTCGGGCTCGCGGGCAGCGTTGCCGATCGTGGTTCTGCCGACGGCGAGGACCGAAGCGAGCAGGATGTTCTCGGTCGCGCCCACCGAGGGGAACTCGAGGTAGACGTCGGCGCCGCGCAATCCGTCCGGAGCTGACGCCTGCAGGACTCCGTGGCTGAGCTCGAAGTGAGCACCGAGGGCCTCCAACCCGTCGAGGTGAAGGTCGATGGGGCGTGATCCGAAGTCGTCTCCCCCGGGAAGGGCGACGCGGGCCTCTCCGCAGCGGGCGAGCAGCGCACCCAGGATCAAGATCGAGGCCCGCATCTGGCGCACCAGGTCGAGCGGTGCTTCGGGAAGCGGGCTCTCCGGGACCGACACCTGCAGTTCCGGCCCGCGGCGCTCGCACTCGGCTCCGACGTGGCGGAGCACATCGCACATGATCTCCACGTCCAGGCTGTGAGGCACGTTGGTGAGGTGGTGGACGCCCGGCGCGAGCAACGTGGCGACCATGTGCTTGAGGGTGGCGTTCTTGGCGCCCACGACGGACACTTCGCCGCTCAACGGAGACCCGCCGACGATCCGCAGGGATTCGATGGTCACACGACGAGGATAGGAAACGGCGCGATTTCAGCGGCCATTTTCGGCGTCGCCGGCTTCCCCTCTGTCGGCCTGCGGAATCGAACGATCACCCTTCTGCGGGCTGGCAGGGCGATATACGCGGCTCCGAGCCCTGGGCTCGCAGCGTGTGACTAGACCGTTTGTGCGGATTCGCCCTCAACTTCCGAACCCGGATTTGCCGATGAAACCAGTGGGGCGAGCGACCTAGGGGAAACGTGAACAGGACAACGCTGCTACTGAGTCTGCTATTTGCCACGCTGGTGCTGGTGCTGGCGACGGCGCCGGGGTGGGCCGACGATCCGGTCCCGACCACGGTCCCGCCGCGTCCCAATCCCACCGAGGCCACGCTGCTCAGCGACGTCAACATGGTCCCGGTCATCGCCGGCACCGCCGTGTTCCTCGGCGGGCTCAGCCTGGTGGCGATCCGCCGGGAGTGGGTGTAGCGCCGGGCACGGCCACGCCGGCGAAGATCGCGTCGGCGTGCGGTTCCCACGATCGGTTGGGAGCCCGCATCTCGACGCCGATGGCCTCGCTCCCATCGAGCGGGATCAGCAGGTGCCACAGCCGGCCATCATCGTGGCTGCCCTCTGACCGGTAGGCACCACCGGTGAGTCGCTCCAGCCGATCGAAGCTGCCCACACTCGCCTCCTCGAGCAAGGCCCAGAACGACTCGACCACCGTCTGTGTGCTCGCCGGCCAGGTTCCTCCGGCGTTCTCGACCAGCGCCTGCTGGCTGATGAGCGAGGCGGTGGCAACGACCTCCGGAAACTCCGAGTGGGCGAGCGAAATGTGCCGTGTCCCCTCTTCTGCCACGAGCCACCCGCCGGGATAGGAGAGGCAGAACGCTTCGATGCAGCTGGTGCCTCCTCCCGCGGGGTCGACCATCGGGGCGGGGTCCCCATTCGAACAGGCGGCGATGAGCACGGCGGCGACCAGTATGAGACGGCGCACCCGGCGAGGCTAACTAGCCTCGACCCCGATGCGAGTCGCCATCGGCACCGACCACGCCGGGTTCGAGCTCAAGCGGGACCTCGTGGCGCGGCTGGAGGAAGCCGGACACGAGGTGATCGACGTGGGAGCGTACGACGACGCTCCCTCCGACTACCCCGACTCGGCTGCGGCGGTAGCCCGCGCCGTCGCCGCCGGCGACGCCGACCGCGGGATCGCGGTGTGCGGCTCGGGTGCGGGGGCGTCGGTCGCCGCGGGCAAGATCACCGGGATCAGGGCGGCCACGGTCCACGACGTGTACACCGCCCACCAGGCCGTGGAACACGACGGCCTCAACGTGCTGGCGCTCGGTGCCAGGGTGGTCGGGCCGGAGCTGGCGTGGGAGATCGCACGGACGTATCTCGACGCCGAGTTCTCCGGCGAGGAGCGGCACCGGCGCCGCCTGGCCAAGGTCGAAGAGTTGGACCGAGAGCGGAAGTAGCAGCCGGCTGCCAGCTCGAAGCTCATGGCTCACGGCTCACAGCCCCGTACAATCGATCCGATAACCATGGACATGACCCGTTTCGTCAACCGCGAGCTCTCCCTGCTCGAATTCCAGGAGCGGGTGCTCGCCCTGGCCGAGAACGCGGGCATCCCCCTGCTGGAGCGAATCAACTTCGTCGCCATCGTCTCCAACAACCTCGACGAGTTCTTCCAGGTGCGCGTCGCCGGGCTCCTGGAGCAGGCGGAAAGCGGCGTGACCACCCCCGCTCCGGACGGGACGACCCCCGCCGAGCAGCTCGCCGCCATCAGGGAGCGGGTGACCAATCTCAACGCCTCGATCGACTCGCTCGTGACCAAGGAGCTCGTCCCCGCCCTGGCCGACCAGAGCATCGAGCTTGTCGGAAGGCGCGGATCCTGGAGCGGATGACCGAGCCCGACCGGATCGTCATCTTCCGCGTCACCTGGGAGGACGACGACGGCGATGTGCGGGTGAACCGTGCGTGGCGGGTGCAGTTCAACAACACCATCGGGCCGTACAAGGGCGGGCTCCGGTTCCACCCCAGCGTCAACCAGTCCATCCTGAAGTTCCTCGGCTTCGAGCAGACGTTCAAGAACGCGCTCACCGGCCTCCCGATGGGCGGGGCCAAGGGTGGCTCGAACTTCGACCC
>CAYQZO010000100.1:5079-6750 GCA_964421925.1 uncultured Acidimicrobiaceae bacterium | reverse complement strand
GACCAGGCCGGTGACGAGGGCGCCGAGGAATCCCCACAGCGCGGCGAGCCAGACGCTCTCGGCGTCGCCGAAGAGCCACTCCACCGAGGCCGCCACCGGAGCCACGGTGAGCGCGGTGAGCAGCACGGCGAGCCGCAGCTGGCGTCGCGACGACACCCGGGAGACGAAGGCGACCGGGATGACCGTGGCGATCCCCGCATACACCGTGTACGCCAGGTCGCCGGTCGAGATGGCGGTGAACCCGGCCATGGGGATCGCCATGAGCACCGCGGTGCGAGGGTCGAACAGGATGGCGGCGATGAACCCGAGGGCGACCGCCGGGATCAGGTAGCCGAGGGCGTGGCTGTCGTCGGCGATGATCTCGGGGAGCCGGGAGAACAGGGCGGCGAGCACGAGCAGGATGGCGAGCAGCGCCATGTGGCGGGGCTCGGTCCACTCGGTGGGGGCGATCCGCCACAGGAAGAAGGCGGCGAGGAGCACGGCGATGACGCCGAGCAGCGCCATCGCCCACCGGGAATCGGCGCCGATGGGGCTCGGGTCGTACAGGCCCATCTGGGTGATGGCCTCCACCTGCACGCTGTCGAGAATCTCGCCCTCCTCGGCGATCAGCTCGCCGAACGTGTACACCACCGTGGTGGGCTCGACCGCGGCGGCGGCATCGTCCTTGGCCCGGTTGGTGGCCTCGTCGTCGATGCGGCGGTTGGCCTGCAGGCTGAAGCCCACGAGCTCGGCGATCGCCTGGGACGCCATCTCCTGGTCTTCGTCGGGGAGCCCGAGGATGAAGATGGGGGGCCGGGTCGCCTCGGTGAGGTAGATCTGCTGGCGCGTCGTCAGGTCGGTGGGCCGGATTCCCCGGTCGAGCTCCTCTTTGAGGATGTCGACGGTCCTTTGCTCGATGGTGGGGAACACCGGCTCGGCCCCCGCCTCGACCCGGTCGAGGTCCTCGTTGTACAGCTCGACGAAGGCGGGGACGGCGCTTGCCAGGGTGACGTGCTTGAGCTCGAGCAGGGTGATCTGCTCGGCGAGGTCGCGCCTCGGGGGCAGCGTTGTGGTGGTCTCCTGAGCCACGGTGGTGGTCGTGCTGGTCTCCCCGCCCCCTCCTGTGGTCGGGGTGGTGGTATCGGGCGGGAGCGTCGTGGTCGGCTCCTCGATCACCGGCTCGGCGATGGCACCCTCCTTGAGATCGATGAAGAAGGTGTTGACGTTGCGGTTCACCGCGGTGGTGGCATCGTTGTCGTTGGAGTACTCGGTCGGGGTGTTGTCCCGTGCTTGCTGGCGGGCGAGGGCGGTTGCCTCCTCGTCGACGATGGGATCGCTGGTCTGGTTGGCCTGGAACCGCTGCGGGGACGGCTCGCCGACCCCGAGGCCCTCGGGGATTTCGACGCCGCTGTCCCGGCCGAGCACGAGGATCCCGGCGACCACCAGCATGGTGGCGGCCAGGATCACGGTGTTGATCATCACAGTGCGGCGGCGATCACTCATTGTCCGCCTCGAACTTCCGATAGGCCTCGACGATGGCGGCCACGATGCGGTGGCGCACCACATCATCGGCGGTCAGCTCCTCGAAGGCAATGCCGTCGATCCCGGAGAGCACCTTGGCGACCAGCTTGAGCCCGGAACCCCGTCCGTCCTGGAGGTCGATCTGGGTGGTGTCGCCGGTGACGATCATCT
>CAYQZO010000100.1:0-5069 GCA_964421925.1 uncultured Acidimicrobiaceae bacterium | reverse complement strand
TCATCTGCTCGCGGGTGGTGTTCTGCGCCTCGTCGAGCACGACGAACGAGTCGTTGAGGGTGCGGCCCCGCATATAAGCGAGGGGGGCGATCTCGATGGTGCCCCGCTCCATCAATCGGGCGGTTTCCTCGGGGCCGAGCATCTCGAAGAGGGCGTCGTAGAGGGGACGCAGATAGGGGTCCACCTTTGCCGTGAGGTCACCGGGGAGGAACCCGAGCCGCTCCCCCGCCTCCACGGCGGGTCGGCTGAGCACGATGCGTTTCACCAGGCCCGCCATCAGCGACTCGATGGCACAGGCCATGGCCAGGTAGGTCTTGCCCGTTCCCGCCGGACCGATGCCAAAGACGAGCGTGTTGTCCCGGATGGCGTCGACGTACCGTTTCTGGCCGAGCGTCTTGGGGCGGACATGGCGTCCCCGGCCCACCGCGATGGACTCGGTGAACACCCCCGAGGGGCTCGGGACGTCCCGCCTCACCAGCTCCATGACCCGGGCCACCCGGTCCGAATCGAGCTGCTGGCCCTCCTGAACGATGATCAGCATCTCCTCGAGCACGGTGCGCACCGCCTCGGCCTCCTGGTCGGGCCCGGCGATCGTGATCTCGTTGCCACGCACGACGATGCGGGCGAGCGGGAACCCCGCCTCGACCTCACGCAGGTGGGCGTCGTGCTCCCCGAGCAGGTCCACCATGAGGTGGTTGCTCGGTACGCGAATGCGAACGTCGGATTCCGTGGTGCTGGTCACAGGGGGGCTCCGCTTGCGGAGAAGATCCGAAGGTAAAGGGGGAAGCCCATCGGAGAATAGAAGTATATCGGTCGATCCGGTCAATCAGTGGAGCCCGGAACGACGTGCCGGATGGGCTAGGGAGTCGGAGCGGTCCCCTCCTCGGCCTCGGCGCGCAGCTCGTCGAGCGCGGCCTCGAAACCGGCGCCGGGCCCGATGAGCCGGGACAGGACCTTGAGGTCATCCTTGCGCACCGTGAGCACCCGCCCGTTGAAGTCCTGGCGCTCCACCTGGATGGCCGTGAGGAAGCGCTCCAACACCTCGCTCTCGGCGCCACCGATGTCGTCGAGGCGGGTCAGGTCGATGGTGATCTGATCCGGCGAGGATGCCTTGGCCGGTGTTGCCTCGAGCGGATCCGGAGGCAGCAGCTGTGCGACCGGCACCTCGTAGTAGCCGGCAAGCCGGTGCAATCGAGGCACCGACAGGCTGCGCTCCCCCCGCTCGTAGGCGCCGAGCACCGCCGCCTTGAATTCCCCCTCGGAAAGGGTTTGCACGTCTTGGAGCGAGAAGCCGCGCTGTCGTCGAATCGACCGCAGCCGTCTCCCTACCATCTCGTTGTACGTCGCCACGGGATGTCCTCCCACAACACGGAGCGCACTGCCCTGAACGCTCTCAGTAGCAGTGTACCGCGATCCGTGACTTCAGGGCAACAACTGCGCCGCGAACCCAGGGTTCACAGGCTGCTATATGACGCTGCGAACCCTGGGTTCGCAGCGCTACCTCCGAAAAAGGGACCGGCGCCGCGGCTTGGGCTGCTCGTCGGCGAGCTCCCCGTAGCGGAGCAGCGCCTCCTCCTGCTCCTCGCTGAGCTCGGTGGGGATGGCCACCCCGACGTGGACGAACAGATCGCCCGCCCCCCGCCGGCGCAGGCGGGGCATGCCCTGCTTGGCGAGCCGGAACACGGTCTCGGGCTGAGTGCCCGCCGGGATGTCGATCTCTTCACTGCCGCCGGTGATGAGCGGAACCTTCACGGTGGTGCCGAAGACCGCCTCCGAGATCCCGATCTCGACGCGGTGGTGCAGCTCGTCGCCGACCCGCTCGAAGCGCTCGTCCCGCTCCACCCCCACCGACACGTACACGTCGCCTGCGGGCGCCCCCGGCTCGCCGGCTCCACCCCGCCCGGCCAGGCGCAGCCTCGTCCCATCCTCGACGCCGGGAGGAACGTCGACGGCAAGGGTGGTCTCGTCCTGGACCCGGCCGGCGCCGGCACATTGGGAGCACGGGTGGGTGATCAGGACCCCCCGTCCGGCGCACTGCGGGCACTGGCCGACGGTGGTGATCCGGCCGAGGAAGGACTCGCGGACAACCCGGACCTGGCCCGCACCGCCACACTGCGGGCAGCGGGCGGCGGCATGACCCGGCTCGGACCCATCGCCTGCGCAGCGGGGACACACCGCGGGGGCCCGGAAGGTCACCGAGCGCTCCAAGCCCGCCGCCGCCTCTTCCAGGGTCACCGACACCGAGACGGCCACGTCCGAGCCGCGTCTTGGCCCGGAGCGACGCCCGCCGAACCCGAACCCGGTACCGCCGAAGAACTGGCTGAGCAGGTCGTCGAGCCCGCCGAACTGGGAGAACAGGTCGGTGAACACCTCACCTCGGTCGTAGCGGGCCCGTTTCGCCGGGTCCGAGAGCACCTCGTAGGCCTCGGCGACCTCGCGGAACCGGACCTCCGCCGAGGGGTCACCGGGGTTGGCGTCGGGGTGCGTGTCGCGGGCGAGGCGGCGGAACGCCCGCTTGATCTCCTCGGTGGATGCCGACCGATCCACCCCGAGCACCTGGTAGTAGTCCTTCACTGGTCGTCACCGTGTTCGGCGCCGAGCCGCTCCTCGAGGCTCTCTCCGACTCCCTCGACAACCTGGATGGCACGCAGGTAGTCCATCCGCATCGGTCCGATCACCCCGAGGCGGCCGGTCTGGTTGACCCCGAACGGGGTGCTCACCACCGCCACGTCCATGGCGCCGCCGAGCTCCTCGCCGATCCGCACCGAGGTTCCGGTGCCCGAATCGCTGAGCAGCTTCTGCAGCTCCGCCTCTCGCTCCAGCAGCCCGAGCATGTCCTGGACGATGGCGAGATCGGCCCACAGCTCGGCGAGCTGGCTCGTTCCGCCGATGAACATCTCCTGCGAGGAGGCCTGGATGGCCTGCAGCTCGTCGTGGACGAGTCCGATGATTCGGCTCACCACGTCGGGAAGCTCGGAGGTGTCGAGGCGCTCGTCGCCACTCGCTTCGGAGCGGGAACGGCCCCGGTAGACCGCCTCGATGACTCGCTCCGCCTCCTCGAGCTGCTCGGGGGTGGTTTCGAACTCGGTGGCGATGATCTGCTGGGTGACCGCCCCGGTCTCGGCGACGGTGACCACGAGCACCGCGGTGCCGCCCAGGGGAACGAGGTGGACCGAGTGCACCGTCTCGACCTTGCGTTCGGGGCCGATCACCACCGCGGGGAGCTGGGTGAGGTCGGTGAGCAGCCCGGAGGTCTCCTTGAGCAGCCGGGACACTTCGCGATGCACATCGGCGAAGAAGGCTTCGATGCGGGCCCGGGTGGCCACCCGCAGCTTCCCCGGCGATCCGTGGTCGACGTAGTAGCGATACCCCTGCCGGGTGGGAACCCGCCCCGACGAGGTGTGGGGCTGGGTGACGAATCCGTAGGACTCCAGGGTGGCGAGCTCGTTACGGATCGTGGCGCTCGACACGTCGAGGTCGCTGTGGTCGAGGATGGCCTGTGAGCTCACCGGCTGTCCGGTGCGGATGTGCTCCTCTACCAGCGACTGCAGTATCCGTGACTTGCGGTCGTCGAGCATCAGGTGCTCAAGTTAGCAGTCTCAGGGGGAGACTGATAGAAGCGACCTTGCCACCGCGTCGGCGAGCATGGGGTGGGGGGCGACCAGCCGATTCCCTTGCCGGACAACGGTTCCGGCCTGCAGATGACGCTCGCCCTCCGGGTCGGCGAGGAAGCGCTCCCCCCATTCTCCGGCTGCCACACCCGCGGCGAGCCGGAGCCCGATGGCGAGCCGCTCCCGCTCGGCTTCGGCCTGGCTGAGCTGCTCGCTGCCGGCCCGGGGCCGCTCCCCGGCCTCGACCCGCTCCAGGTAAACGTCGAGACGTCGCACGTTGCGGGAACGGGCGCCGTCGCGGTGGTCGTGGGCACTGAGCCCGAACCCGGCGAACTCCCCCATCGCCCACACCGACAGGTTGTAGCGGCAATGGTGGCCGGGCCGGCACCAGTTGGACACTTCGTAGCGGACCAGACGCACCGAGGGCGCACGCTCCGCCAGGTAGTCGAACTTGTCGGCCTGGTCGTCGGGGTCGGGTGCGGGCGCCCCTGCCGCGATGGCCCGGGAGAGAGCGGTGCCCCGCTCCACGGTGAGCGCATACGCGGACAGGTGCTCCGGCTCCAGGGAGAGGGCACGGTCGACCGTGGCCCGCCACGACGCCGGGGACTCGACCGGGCTGCCGTAGATGAGGTCGAGGTTGACGGTGACGAATCGCTCGATCGCCTCGCGAACCGCGAGCTCCGCCTGGTCCCGGGTGTGGGTCCGCCCGAGATCGTCCAGGACCTCCTGGTCGAAAGACTGCACACCGAGGGAGACCCGGTTGAACCCGAGCGCGGCCACCGCGTCGCCGTAGCCCTTGGTCCAGTCCTCGGGATTGGCCTCCAGGCTGATCTCAGCACCATCGGTGATGCCGTGCCGCTCGTCGATGGCCGCCAGGATCCGCTCCAGCTGCCCGATGCCGAGCCGGGACGGCGTGCCCCCGCCCAGGTTGATGGCATCGATGGGCCCGAAGGGCTCCTCCATGGCGATCTCCGCGACCAGGGCATCGAGGTAGCGCTCGATGAGCTCGCCGGTTCCACCCTCTTCGACGGTGACGACGGCGAAGTCGCAGTAGGGGCAGCGCTGCGCGCAGAAGGGAATGTGCACGTAGGCGGATTTCCAGTGGGCTGCGGCGTCGACCAGGCCCGGCGAGTCGGGCGTGGTGGCCCGGGAGGTGACCTTCAAGCGGGTCATTCTTCCAGCCGCAGCGCGGCCACGAAGGCCTCCTGGGGCACCTCCACCGTCCCCACCATCTTCATCCGCCGCTTCCCCTCCTTCTGCCGCTCCAGCAGCTTCCGCTTGCGGGTGATGTCGCCCCCGTAGCACTTGGCGGTGACGTCCTTGCGTTTGGCCTTGACGGTCTCCCGGGAGATGATCCGGGAGCCGATGGCGGCCTGCACCGGCACGTCGAAGAGCTGGCGGGGAATCAGATCCCGCAGTCGCTCCACCATCGCCTTGCCGTAACCGTATGCCTTGTCC
>CAYQZO010000099.1:0-6815 GCA_964421925.1 uncultured Acidimicrobiaceae bacterium | reverse complement strand
GAACGCCTGGGTGCCCCACTTCAGGAACTCGTAGCGCTGGCCGTTGCGGTCGAACTCCAGGTCCATGTTGACGGCCAGCGCGGCGGGCGTGGCGAACGCGTCCACCTGGACCGAGTGATCGATCACGAGGTCAACCGGGACGAGCGGCAGGTCGACGCGCCGGACACGCTGGACCTCTCCCGGGGCCGCGTCCCGCACCTGGCGTTCGGGCACGGCGTGCACCAGTCATCGGGTCGCAGCTGGCGCGCCTGGAGATGACGGTCGGGTTCACCGAGCTGGTCACCCGGCTGCCCGGCCTGCGCCTAGCCGCAAAGCCGTGTAGTTAGCGGTCGGTGGGACGTGTCAAGGTTCGTCGTTGGCGATCTTGGTCGTGATCGTGATCGCCTGGCTGGGGGCGCGGACCCGGCCGCGGGCTGTGTTCGCGGCGTAGACGGAGATGGCCCGTTTGACCACGCGAGGGTTGCTGCGTGCGCGCCGCCGCGCCATGAGCTGTGCCAAGACCTGCCCGCCGATCACGCCGACCAGGTCGACCGCGGCATTCGCGGCGGCGAGGACGCCGCGGGCGGCGGTGAGCTGGTCGCGGGCGGCGCCCAGCGCGATCGTGAAGCTTCCGCGGTCAGGATCGATGTCGGGACGGGTCAGGACGGCGTCACTGATCGCCAGCCGCAGCGCCTGATAGGTGATCAGCAGCGCGTAGATCTCCTGGGTGAGGCCGGCCGGGGTGCGGGCACGTAGTACCCGTCCGTCCAGGATGGAGGACTTGAGCTCGAAGAACGCGGTCTCGATCTCCCACCGCTCGTGGTAGAGCGCGACGATCTCGCTGGGCGGACAAGCGGGATCGCAGACGGTGGTGACCAGCCGGTAGACCTCGCTGCGGTGCCCGCGCTCGGTCGTGACGGTGATCGTGGCGGTGATGACGCGAACCTCGAGCCCGCCGATACGGGACAGGTAGCTGCCATCACCGAGTCGGCGACAGACGGCGAGGTTGCGTCCGATCTTGACTCGGACCAGCAGGTCGGCGCCGGCGGCGGCGACCGCGGTGAGCCAGTGCGCGGCAGCGAAGTTGCGATCAGCCAACACGGTCATCCCTGCGCGCAGCGCACCCAGCAGATCGTGGGCATAGGTGGTCTCCCCGACCCGGTCGGTCCCGAACGTGTCGTCGATGATCGTGCGGGTCCCGCACGCCACCAGGGCCAACACCCGGGCCAGCGGGTAGCCAGTGCCGCCCTGATAACCGCCGCCGCGCTGATAGACCCGCAGGTTCGCCGTCGTGTCCGGGCACCCCAGGATGGTGCCGTCGATCGCGGTCACCAGTCGTCCGCGCCAGCGCACCCCCTTGACCGACAGACCTGCGGCTGGGCCGCGGAGCAGGTCGAACAACGCCCGCAGCGGCACCGCCCCGATCCGGCGTCGGGCCTGGGCCAACGCGCTCGTGGTCGGGGTCGCGACCGCGATCCCGTCGAGCCCGGCGATCATCCGCGTCCACACCTGGCCGTAGCCCAGATCGGCGAACAGCGCGCCCGCGAGCAGGAGATAGACCACCACCCGTGAGGGCAGATCCCGCACGCGCTGCTGCACCGTGTTCGTCTCGGCCAGCACCGCATCGACCATCTCGAAGGGCACCACCCGGGTCAGCTCTCCGACATGACCGGGCGCGAATCGGCCACCGGCCACCCTGACGACGCGCGTGATGACAGAATCCGTACTCAGCGGAGCTCCCGGTGGTGCGAGGATGTCTTGGAGGACGACCTCTCCTACCGGAGCTCCGCTCCCATGACCGGCACCAACACGCCGACCCGAAGATCCTTGACCACGCGCCACCGCCGCTAACTACGCGGCTTTGCCGCTAGCCGACCCACTGCTCAGGCGATGCGCGCCAGCTCACCGAGGGTGCGCCCAATGCCAAGCCGGTGTGGTCACCGGACGGGACGAGGATCGCCTTCCTGTCTCTGCGCGATGGCATCCAGGAGATCTACGTGATGAACGCCGACGGCAGCGATCAGGTCAATCTCACCCACGATCCTGCTGCTCTCGACGCGCTTCCGGCGTGGTCACCTGATGGGTCGCGGCTGGCCTTCGTCTCCGAGCGCGACGGCAACCGCGAGATCTACGTGATGAGCGCAGACGGCTCCAGCCCGATGCGACTCACCGACGACCCGGGGGAGGACAGCAATCCCACCTGGTCGCTGGATGGCCGCCACATCCTGTTCAGCTCTGACCGCGAGCCGATCGGGATCTTCGTGATGGCCGTCGATGGAACCGGTGTGAGGTTCGTGACGGTCGGGTCCGTCCACCACTGTTCCGGCGCCCGGAACGGCTAGGCCGCTACCCCCACCGCCGACGACTCGTCCTTGTGGATCTCGATGGCCTCGTCGAGGCGGGTGAGGTTGAAGATCTGCAGGTAGTGCTCGTTGAGCCCGTACGCAACCAGCTTGTGCCCCATTCGGTTCGCCCGGATGAGTGTCGTGACGAGGAGGCCGATGCCGCCACTGTTCATGTAGTCGAGCCCTTCGAAGTTGAGGGCGACGACGGTGGCGCCCTCCGCTGCCTTGGTGTGCGCCTCGCTGAGCGCCGCCTCGCTCGCTGCGGTGATCTCGCCCTCGATGTCGATGACGTTGACCCCCGGACTCGCGGAGCGGACGCTCACCCTGACCTTCGGTTCGTTCACACTTCCTCCTTGCTAGTGCGCGGCCGAGACCGCGGCCGTTTCCTCGTCGTAGATCTGGATGAAGTCGGCGAGCCGGGTGATCTCGAAGATCTGCCGGTAGTGGTCGGTGAGGCCGAATGCGGCGACTTCGCGGGACGCACCCCTCGCCTTGGCGAGGAGTCCGACGATCAGGGCGATCCCCGTCGAGTTGATGTACCCGACGTCCTCGAAGTTGAGGATCATGGCCCCGCCGTCCGCGCTTGCGTCCTGGTAGGCGGCGTCGAGCACATCGGCGGCGTCACGATCGATGTCTCCGCTGAGGTCGATCACCACCGATCCGTCCTCGGTCCGAAGTGTTGCGGTGAGCGGCACCTTGCTCATGGACGGGTTCCCTTCAATCTCATGACCAGTTCGATGATGTGGCCGGTGTCGGTGTCGGAGGTGCGCACCTCGTCCACCATGTTCTCGATGAGGAACAGCCCCCACCCCCGGGGTCGGTCCTCCCCGGCCAGCTTGGCCTCGATGTCGGGTTGCCCGCTTGGTGCGTCGAACCGGCGCCCGCCGTGATCGGCGATGGCGACCACGAGCTCCTCGTCGTTCGCCTTCACGGTGACATCGACGGGCAGGGCCACCTGGGCTTCGTTGCCATGCTCGATGGCGTTCATCGCAGCCTCGGAGACCGCGGTGCCGATCCGGAGCTCGGTGGCGTCGTCGAATCCGAGTCCGGCAACCGCTTCGGAGACCAGGTCCATGACGCTGCGCTCGTTGCCCGGGTCGCTTGGCACGGAGAAGGCGGCCAGCTCGCGATAGTCGTCGCCGGGGATCAGGGTGTCGGCAGCTTCCTGCGCCGAAGGCACCCGTCGCCTTCGCACCGACACAAGCGTCACGTCGTCCTCTTGGGGGACCTCCGGGTTGGCGAATCCGTCGAGGTCCGCGATCACCGAGTCGATCAGGTCGCCGTCGTCGCCGAGCCCGGCGACGATTTCTTTCAGCCTGGGGAATCCGTACATCTCACCCGAAGCGTTGTGCGCTTCGACGATGCCGTCGGAGGAGAGCAGCATGGTTTCGCCATGCTCGAGAGTCCCGGTTTCCACCTCGTACTTGGACTCGGGCAGGAGGCCGAGCGGCATGCCGGTCGCTCTGAGCTCGACGACGCCGTCCCCAGTGTGCACGTAGGGGAGGTTGTGCCCGGCGTTGGCGAAGGTGATGCTCCCGCTCCACGGCTCGATGACCGAGTACAGGCAGGTGACGAACATGTTGGGCGGGATCTCACCCACCAGGGCGTCGTTGACCCTGGCGAGCACCTCTCCCGGGTCGCTGCTCTGCGATGCGGCCGCCCGCAGCATGGAGCGGCAAGTCGCCATCACCATTGCCGCCGGCACGCCCTTGTCGGTCACGTCGCCGATGACAACCCCCACCCGACCGTCGTCGAGGGTGATGTAGTCGTAGAAGTCACCGCCGACCTCGCGCGCCGGGCGATAGAAGGCGTCGATGTGCCATCCGGGGAGATCCGGTACCTCCTTGGGGAGGAGGGTGTGCTGGATCAGCGAGGCGACGGCCAGCTCCTGTTCGATGCGCTGGCGCTCCTCCGCCTGTGCTTCCTGCTCGCGAACCAGTTGGGCGACGCGGATGGCAGGGGCGACCTGGTCGGCGAGGGTCGCCAGGAGCCTGCGGTCGTCCGTGGAGTAGGGCTGATCGGAGAGACGCGGCCCCAGGTTCAGCGTGCCGATGAGCCGACCCCGGGCGATGAGCGGAACGATGAGGGTGAAGCCGGCTCCACGCAGCCGGTCAGCGGCGTCCGACTCGACGTCGACTGAGTCGAGGTCGACCGGTCCACCCCGGGTGAGGAGCACGGTGCGCAGCGGGTCGTCGTCGCCGATGTCGACGGCTTCGGCGAAGACCGGCGCCTCGGCGACCGGAATCTCGGCTTCGCCCTCCTCCCGGCCGCGCTGCCTGCGAAAGCGATCCAACGTTGCCATCATCACCCTGTTCTACCCGGTCACCGTTCCGACATCGTTACGGAGCCCGGCGATCCACGCAAAACCCCTGGAGTGCCGGCAGCTGTGAGCGCTGGCGGTGCCACCGGGATACGGTTCCACGCTCTGTCCATCGGCCGCATCATCGTACGCCGCTGCAACGAAAGCGTTACGAAAACGAGATGCGACCGCATTCATTCGCCCGTTACGATGCCCTCGATGAGTCCGAGAACCGTAACGCGGGCCGGGTTGGACCGATGAGCCTCGACATACGGCTGCTCGGACCCGTCGAGGTCCTGGTCGACGGAGATCCACTGCGGGTCGACACCCGCAAGGCGGTCGCGCTCCTCGCCTACCTGGGGGTCAGTCCGGGACCGCTTCCCCGCGACCGCGCCGCCCTGCTGCTGTGGCCGGACTCCGCGCCCGACTCGGCGAGGAGCTCGCTGCGCCGCACCTTGTCTGCGTTGCGCAAAGGGCTTGGTGACCGCTGGGTCGCCGCCGACCGCCAAGAGATCACCCTGGACGCGGGATCCGACGTCACGGTCGACGTCCGTCGCTTCGAGAAACTCGTGTCCGCCGCGGATCCGGGCTCGCTGGCGAACGCGGCCGGCCTCTACCGGGGCGACTTCATGGCGGGGTTTGCGTTGCGCGACAGCGCCGAGTTCGACGACTGGCTGGTAAACACCTCAGGGGTCTTCTCGCGCATGGCCTCGACCCTGTTCGAAGAGCTGTCCCTTGGCCTCGAGGAGCTGGGAGATCTGGACGGCGCCGTCGAGGCCGCCGTCCGCTGGCTCGGGCTCGATCCACTCCACGAGCCGGCCCATCGCCGCCTCATGACGCTGTACGCCAGGTCGGGTGATCGCAATGCCGCGGTCCGCCAGTACCGCGAGTGCGTGCGCATCTTCCAGGAGGAGCTGGGTGTGCCACCGCTCGACGAGACCACGGCTTTGTACCGTCGCATCGTCGAGGGCGAGGGGCTCGAGACGAGACCGTCCCCGCAGACCCCGCCTCCGGCACCGATCTCCCGTCCCGGATTCGTTGGAAGGGACGCCGCCATGGCCGGTCTGGAGGCTGCCTACGCGCGCGCCCCCGATGGAATCGTCGCCGTGCTCCTGACCGGGGAGCCCGGCATCGGCAAGACCAGGCTGGTCGACGAGTTCCTCCATGTCCACGACGGGCTGAGTGTGGTGCGGGTCACCGCCCACCCCGCGGAGCGGGCGGTGCCCTACGGTGTCGTCGTCGAGATGGTGCGGGCCGGGCTGGCCCTCCCCGACGCGGGGAAGCGTCTGGCGCAGGTGCCGGCGCAGTGGCTCTCGGAGGCATGGCGCCTCGTTCCCGAGCTCGGCGAGGCGGTCGGTGACCTGGAGCAGGCGCAGCCACTCGAGGGCCCCGGTGGCCACCGCCGCATGATCGAGGGTCTGGCGCGGGTGATCCTCGCCCTGGTCGATGGCGATGCTCCGGGCGTGCTCTTCGTCGACGACGCCCACTGGAGCGATCCGGCGTCCGTCGAGGTGCTGGCACTGCTATCGAACCGGATCCGGACCGGACGGGGCCTGCTGGTGCTTGCCGTGCGTGCCGACGCCATGCCACCCGACCATCCGGTGCGCGACCTGGAGTCTTCGCCGATCGAGCTGCAGCGGCTCGCCCTCGACGACGTCGTCGAGCTGCTCGCCGACGTCGACGCCCTGCGAAACCGGGCCGCCGAGCTCCACCGGATCAGCGAGGGCGTTCCCTTCATCCTCGTCGAGTATCTGGCTGCGCTCCAGCGCGGCGACGAGGAGTTGGTCGCCCTCCCCGGTGAAGTGCAGAGATTGTTGCAGGAGCGGCTCGACGGCCTCTCCGGTGTGGCGGTACAGGTGGCCGGGGCGGCGTCGGTGTTGCAGCGATCGTTCGGGTTCGACGAGCTGCGTGCCGTTGCCGGGAGAACCGAGGGGGAGACGCTGGACGGGGTCGAGGAGCTGACCGCCGCCGGCATCGTGGTCGAGCTGGCCGACGACGAGTTCGTCTTCGGCCACGAGCGTCTCCACCAATACGTGTACGAGTCGATGAGTGCGGTGCGCAGGCGCCTGCTTCACGGACGGGCCGCCGACGCCCTGATGATGAGGGCGGAGCAACCGCGCGATGCGGGCGTCATCGCCGCACACCTTGTCGCCGCCGGCCGGATCGACGAAGCGGCCGAGCAGCACCTCGTC
>CAYQZO010000098.1:0-6862 GCA_964421925.1 uncultured Acidimicrobiaceae bacterium | reverse complement strand
AACGGGCTCGCCGTCCGCGCCCTCGCCGAAGCCGGTGCCGCCCTCGCCGCCGACAGCTACCTGGCGGCCGCGGAGGCGTGTGCCGGTTTCCTGGTGGATCACCTCCTCGTCGACGGGGTGCTGATGCGGTCCTGGAGAGAGGGCCGGAGCTCGGTGCCCGGCTTCCTCGACGACTACGCCGCGGTCGCCGTCGGCCTTCTCACGCTGTACGCGGCGACCGGCGAGTACCGGTGGTTCGAAACGGGACGCGACCTCGTCGGCAACCTCGACGAGCGCTTCGCCGATACTTCCGGCGGCTACTACGACACGGCAGAAGGCGGGGAACGACTGATCAAACGACCCAAGAGCCTCTTCGACAACCCGGTGCCATCCGGGAATGCCCTCGCCGCGGAGGCCCAGCTGATGCTCGCCGGGCTCTCCGGCGAGGCCGATCGTTATGAGCGTGTCGACCGGGCGCTCGGCGCCGCCGGCGCGTTCGTCGACCGCCACCCGTCGATGGTCGGATACCACCTGGCGGTCTCCCATGCCACGGTCGCACCCCGGGAGCTCGCCGTGGTCGGCCCGGGATGGCGTGAGCTTGCTGCTCCCTACTGGGAGCGCTTCCTACCCGGCACGGTGCTGGCGCCCTCGACGAGTGGGAACGAGCCCATTCCGCTGTTCGAGGGCCGACCGAGCGACGGCTCGACGCTTGCCTACCTGTGCGAGCGCCAGGTCTGCGAGCTTCCGACCGACGACCCCGAGGTCTTGCGCGCCCTGCTCGACCGCTGAGCTACGCGTACACGTAATCGTCGCGGTAGCCGACGATCTCGATGGCGTTCCCGTCCGGGTCGCGCAAGTACACGGCGTCACCCTCGGTACGGTGGGCGTCGGCATACGGGTGCGCACCCACCTCGCTCAGGCGGGCCTTGAACGCCTCGAGGTCGGGGGTGGTGAAGGCGAAATGGGCGATGCGAGCCGTCGATGACGAGTCCGGTGCCGGCGGGAGGCCGGGATACTCGGTTACGGCGACGTAGAAGCGATCGGTGCCGACGTGAGCGGTCGTCCCATCGCTCCAGCGCACCCGGAGACCGAGCACCCGCTCGTACCAGGTGACGCTGCGTTCGAGATCGGCGACGGCCAGGTGGACGTGCTCCATACGGGATACGACCGAGCGGCTCGTCCGATCGAGGGTTGCGTTGTGTCCCATGCTTCCTCTCCTTTGCGGTCGTCACACCGTACAACTTCAACTAAACTTGAAGTCAAGGACTTCGTCAGGAGGCGGATGGGTGACCGATACACCGGAGTATCTGACCGTCGGTGAGCTGGCAGATCGCGCCGGCGTGGCGACGTCGGCGCTTCGCTTCTACGAGACACGGGGGCTCATCGAATCGGAGCGCACCGCGGGCAATCAACGCAGGTATCCGCGGGCGACGTTGCGGAGGGTGGCGTTGCTGCGGGCTGCACAAGCGGTCGGCCTCTCGCTCGCGGAGATCTACGAAGCGCTCGAGACGCTTCCCCACCAGCGCACGCCGAACAAGAGCGACTGGCAGCGGCTCTCCCGCTCCTGGCGGGAGCGGCTCGATCATCAGATCGCCGACCTCGAAACCCTGCGCGACGAGCTGACGGACTGCATCGGGTGTGGATGTCTCTCCCTTCGCTCGTGTGCGATCTTCAACCCGTCCGACACGATCTCCCAGCGGGGAGCAGGGGCTCGCTACCTGCTCGGAGACGAGAAGGTCGCTACCTAGCGGCCGAGGACACCTCGATCGACACCACCCGGTGCGGCTCCGCCTCGAGCACCTCGAAGCGCAGGTCTCCGATCTCGACCACGTCGCCCTCGTCCGGGATGCGGCCGGCGATCGCCGTGATCAACCCGCCGATCGTGGTCCACTCGCCGGAGGGCAGCTCGGCTCCGGTTGCCTCGACGAGCTCCGCGATGCTGGAGGCTGCATCGGCCTGCCATCGCCCCGGCCCGGCATGCTCGATCGCCGGCTGTGCTGCCTTGTCGGGCTCGGCGATCTCACCGACGAGCTCGGCGACGACGTCCTCGATGGTCACGATTCCCGTGGTGCCTCCGTGCTCGTCGACGACGATGGCGAAATGGATTCCGCTCTCCTGCATGTCGCGCAGCACGTCGATCACGCGGCGACCCTCCGGGACGGTGAGCTCGGGCCGCGCCGCGAGACGAGCCGGGCGCAGCGGATCCTGGACGGCGGCCGCGGCGAGATCGCGCAGGCGCACGATGCCGATCACCGAGTCCAGGTCGCCCTCGAACACCGGGAGACGGCGGTGACCGCTCTTGGTGGCGATCTCCACACCTTGGGACGCGGTGGCGTCTGCGGGGATGCCGACGACGTCGATGCGGGGCACCAGGATCCGGTCGACCGTCAGGTCGCCGAGGACGAACGCCCGCTCGATGAGGTCGAGGTCGGTGGTGTCGATCCTGCCTGCTTCGGCGGCGTCTGCGGCGAGCCGCACCAGCTCCTCCTCGGTGACCGCGGTCGACGTCGCCACCCCGGTGCCCGGTGCCTGGAGATCGGCAAACCACACCAGCAGCGAAACCACCGGGCGGAAGACCGAGACGAGGACCCGGACCAGCGGTGCGGTGAGCTCGGCGACCCGGACCGGATGGTTGACGGCGAAGGTCTTTGGTATCGACTCCGCATAGACGAAGAGCACGAGGGTGAGCGCGATCGATGTCAGCGTGATCCCGAGGTTGCCGAAGTGCCGCGCCGCAAGCGTCCCGGCGAGGGTGGCGGCGGCGATCTGGGTGAGGAGCACGGCGAGGAGAATGGTGTTCATGACCCGGGGAAGGTCGTCGAGCAGCGTCACCACCCTGTGTGCGCCGGCGCGTCCCCCCTCTGCGCGCACCTCGACACGGACCCGCGACACCCGGAGCAGCGCGGCCTCGGCGGCGCCGAGCACGGCCGCGACGACCACGAGCGACAGGAGGGCGGCCAGCATCAAGAGGTCCGTGGTCATCTGGCAAGTCTCGCGTACCGTGAACGCATGAGGATCCTCGCCCTGCTCGCCGTCGCCGCGATCGCCGGACTGATCGCGGCATGGACGCAGCAGCGTCGGCTCCTCTACTTCCCGGGGCCCGATCCGGGCCGGGCTCCTGCGGGCTGGAACGAGTTGACCTATCCGACCTCGGACGGGCTCCGGCTGAACGGCTGGTTTCGTGCCGCGGCGCCGGACGTCCCGCTCGTCTTGATGCTTCCCGGCAACGGGGGCAACCGGGCCGGACGAGTCCCGCTGGGTAACGCCCTGGTCGAACGCGGCTTCGGCGTGCTCCTCGTCGACTACCGCGGCTATGGCGGCAACCCGGGCTCGCCGAGCGAACGCGGACTGCTCGAGGATGCTCGCTCCGCCTACCGAGCGGTGCGCGACGCCGATCCGGGTGCAGCCATCGCCTACCTGGGGGAGTCCCTCGGCGCCGCGGTGGCGATCGCCCTTGCGGCTGAGGAGCCGCCCACGGCGCTGATCCTCATCTCGCCCTTCACGTCGCTTCACGACGTGGGCCGCGTCCACTATCCGTTGGCACCGACGGCGCTGTTCCGGGAGTCGTATCCATCGCGGAAGCGGTGCGAGCAAGGGTTACTCGAGCGGGTTCCGACCCTGGTGATCGCCGGCGGCGGCGACACCGTGGTGCCGGTGGAGCAGAGCCGGGCGATCGCCTCCGCCGCCGGGGCAGAGCTGTACGAGGTCGGCGGGGCCGATCACAACGATCCCGCCATCCGCACCGCACCGGAGCTGGTGGACCGGATCAGCGCGTTCCTGGGCCGGGCCCTGAACGGAGCCGACGACTCATGAGAAGTCGGGCAGCACCCCGGTGGTGATGTGTTCGAAGATGAGGGCGGTTTCGATGTGATCCACCTCGGGCAGGGTGGTGAACCCGCTCACCGCCAGCTGGCGGAGATGGTCGGCGTCGCGCACCACGACGTGGACGAGGAAGTCGTTGCGCCCGGTGACGTGGGACACGCTGACCACCTCGGGCATGGCGGCAGCGTGGGCGCGAAACGAGGCCACCTCCTCGGCGGCGTGGCGGCGTAGCCGAACCGCGATCATCGCCTGCAGCCTGATGCCGAGGACCGCCGGGTCGACTTCGGCGCGGAACCTCCGGAACACGCCGGCCGCTTCCAGTCGCTTCATCCGCTCCGAGCAGGTGGACTGGGCGATGCCCACGCGAGCAGCCAGTGCCTTGTTGGACAGCCGCGCATCCTCCTGGAGGGCGGCGATCATGTCGCGATCTGTTCGATCGAGCTGGGGTAGTGGGGGCATCGATCCGAATCTCCTTCGGAGTCACTGGTGATTATCTGCATGATAGCCGACAATGGAGAGTGTGCGGTATCTGCCGTGCGGACTATCGGGTGTTTCATCGAACGAAGGACGGGACATGCGAGACGACTACGACCGGACCATCGCCGGCAAGCAACTCGCTCCGGAGAGCTTGATGATGGGGTACGCCTACCGACCGGAGTGGTCGGAGGGCGCCCTGAAGAGCCCGATCTTCCAGACCTCGACCTTCGCCTTCCGCACCGCTGAGGAGGGCAAGCACTATTTCGCCCTGGCCAACGGCCTCGTCGAACCCGTTGACGGCGAGCGATGCGGCCTCATCTACAGCAGGCTCAACAACCCAGACCTCGAGATCCTGGAGGACCGGCTCACCCTGTGGGACGACGCCGAGCGGGGTCTGGTGTTCGCGTCGGGCATGGCGGCCATCGCTACCACGGTGCTCTCCTACGTCCGACCAGGGACGGCCCTCGTGCACACCGCGCCGCTCTACGGGGGGACCGACCACCTGGTCAACCACATCCTGCCCGAGTGGGACGTCACCCCTGTCGAGTGGTCTCCGGGGATGAGCGAGGGCGAGGTCGGCGAGGTGCTGGCCGCCACCGGCCGTGTCCCCACCATGGTGCTGATGGAGACCCCGGCCAACCCGACCAACGATCTGTTCGACATCGGCGCCGCCCGCCGCATCGCCGACCGATTCGGCGACGAGCGGATCCCGGTGGCGGTCGACAACACGTTCCTCGGGCCGATCTGGCAGCACCCGCTCGCTCACGGTGCCGACCTGGTCATCTACTCGGCGACCAAGTACATCGGAGGCCACTCCGACCTCATCGCCGGTGCGGTGCTCGGCAGCGAGGAGTGGCTGGCGCCGGTGGCCGAGCGACGCACGATTCTGGGCACGATGGCCACCCCGCTCACCGGCTGGCTGATGATGCGCAGCCTGGAGACCCTCGACCTGCGCATGCGGCGCCAGAGCGAGAACGCGCAGCGGGTGGCGGCCTTCCTCGCCGACCACCCCAAGGTCGAGCGGGTGAGTTACCTGGGCCTGCTCGACGCCGGTGATCCGGGCTACGAGATCTACAAGGCGCAATGCGAGGGTCCGGGTGCGATGATCTCGTTCTGGATCGACGGCGGGGAAGAAGAGGCCTTTGCCTTCCTCGATGCCCTGCAGCTGGTGGGCCTCGCGGTGAGTCTCGGCAGCACGGAGAGCCTCGCCGAGCATCCCGCCACCATGACCCACGCCGGTTGCGATCCCGTGGAGAAGGAGCGACTCGGGGTCAACGAGTCGCTCATCCGCCTCTCGGTCGGGGTGGAGAACCCCGACGACCTCATCCTCGACTTGTCCAATGCACTGAAGGGAGTCTGAGCCATGACCAAGAGCTGGGCCGAGCCCTGGAAGATCAAGATGGTGGAGCCCATCAGGATGACCACTCGCGACGAGCGGCAGCGAGCCATCGAGGAGGCGGGTTACAACACGTTCCTGCTCCGTTCCGACGACGTCTACATCGACCTGCTCACCGACTCGGGCACCTCGGCGATGTCGGACCGGCAATGGTCGGCACTCATGCTCGGCGACGAGGCCTACGCCGGGTCGAGGAGCTTCTACAAGCTGGTGGATGCGGTCCGCACCGTCTACGGCTACGAGGAGCTCGTCCCCACGCATCAAGGACGGGGAGCCGAGCACCTGCTCAGCCAGATCCTGATCGAGCCCGGCGACGTCATCCCGGGCAACATGTACTTCACGACCACCCGATTCCACCAGGAGTACGCCGGGGGGCGCTTCGTCGACGTCATCATCGACGAGGCCCACCAACCGGAGAGCGAGCACCCGTTCAAGGGCAACATCGACCTGGACAAGCTCGCCGCCGTGGTCGACGAATTCGGAGCAGACCGGATCCCCTATGTCTCCTTCGAGACCAACGTCAACATGGCCGGTGGGCAGCCGGCGTCGATGGAGAATCTGCGCCAGGTCTATGAGTTCTGCTCCGAACGGGGAATCCTGATGATGCTCGACGCCACCAGGGCCGTGGAGAACGCCTACTTCATCCAGCAGCGCGAGGGCGGCTACCTGGACCATTCCATCGCCGAGATCGTGCGCGAGATCGCCTCCTACTCGGATGGAGCGACCGTGTCCTCCAAGAAGGACAACCTGGTCAACATCGGTGGCTTCCTCGCCCTGCGCGATCCGGAGCTCGCCCGCAAAGCCCGCTCCCTGCTCGTTGCCTTCGAAGGCCTGCACACCTACGGCGGCATGTCGGGCCGGGACATGGAAGCCCTCGCCGCCGGTATCACCGAGATGGTGGAGACCGACGACCATGTTCGGGCCAGGGTCGGTCAGGTCGAGTACCTCGGGGAGCGGCTGATCAAGGCCGGCATCCCGGTGGTCCGGCCCATAGGTGGCCACGGCGTGTTTCTCGATGCCGCCTCCATCCTCGATCACCTGTCCCAGGACCGGTTCCCCGCCCAGGCGCTCACCGCCGCCATCTACGTGGACTCCGGGGTGCGGGCCATGGAACGGGGCATCGTCTCTGCGGGGCGCGATCCAGAGACCGGAGAGAACCGCCACCCCAACCTCGAGCTCGTCCGGCTG
>CAYQZO010000097.1:0-6878 GCA_964421925.1 uncultured Acidimicrobiaceae bacterium | reverse complement strand
CGCCAGAGACACGAGGCGGGCGGCGGATCCTCCGCGACGTCCCGCACGACGAGGGTTGCCGCCTCCTCGAGGCATACCGGTCACACCCCAGCGACTACTCCGTGAACCTTCAGGGCGTGCTCGACCACGTCGACCTGGAGCTGGCAGCTGCCGACGACCAGGGCAAGGAGCCGCTGTCCTGGAACCTCGTGGTGCTCGGAAAGCAGCGCGGTGACGTCAAGGTTGACGTCGGTCTCACGGACGACGTCCCGGCGATCATCCGGCGCCGCATGAACCTGCCGGAACTCGACCACGCGTACATCAAGGCGTTGATGTCACGCGACGACCATCGAATCGACATGGGCGGCGAGCCGCCCACCGGAGGAGCGACCTTCCGGAGCCCCGGCGAGCCGGGCCTCATCATTCTCTACCCGATCGATCCTCAGGAAGGCGAGGAGCCGACGGACCCCGAGAGCGCCCGCATCCCGCTGAATGCCGCACGCCCTGTGATCGGACTCGGTCTGGCCCTACCGCCCAGCATCCGCCCCGGAGCCGATCGGGGCATGCCGTACAAGACCGTGGACCTGTCGAGTCGGGTCCTCGAGGAGCCTGACGATCTGGGGGACGTCGATGACGACTGACGTCGGTGCCGTCCGCGAGGCGTACATGCGACTGGCGGCGCAGGACACGCCCGCCGGCCAGCTCTCGGTGGCAGACACCGCCGTCACCGTGCCGGGTGGGTCGGTCGTGCTCGCCATCGACCCCACGGGGCACAGATGCGTGCTGGTGCCCTCGGAACGATCACCGCAACCGGACAAGGCGAGCCGAGGCGTCTCCCTCGCGACGGCCGAGTACCTGCACCCGGACCTCGATCGCACCCGCTATCTCGTCCTTCGGTGCGAGATGGGAGAGTTCGAGGACCTGTTCGCGTCCATTGCCAGCGAGGTCCTACGAGCCGTGTCGGCGGACCCCGAGAACGCGGAGAAGGCCTGCTACGCCGTCCTCGGTCGATATCGCGACCTGTTCGGTCCGCCGGCGTCGAAGTTGCTCGGTGCCCGCGCCCTCGCCGCGCTGTTCGCCGAGCTCGTGGTCCTCTCCGAACTCGTGCTGGCCGGTGGCCACGTCGGGCAGTGGCGCGGGCCGGAACGGGGCCGTCACGACTTCGTGGGGCCGATGGCGGCCATCGAGGTGAAGTCGACCCTGAGCAGCGAGCATCGCCGCATCGTCGTGCATGGGGCACACCAGCTGGAGCCCCCGCCTGATCGGCGCCTCTACGTGCACCTCGTCCGGCTCGAACCGATGATCGGCGGCCGCACGGTTCAGCACCTCGTCGACGAGATCGTCGGTCGGGGAGGTGACGCTGTCGAACTCCGGCGGAGCCTCGGCCTCGTCGGCTACGAGTACCTCGACGCCCCACAGTACGAGAGCAACCAGTTCAGCGTGCTGGAAGCCGAGACGCACGAGGTCGACGACGCCTTCCCGCGGCTGGCCCGGGAGGTCGTCGAGGAGCTTCCGCCCGGCATCTCCGACCTGTCGTACACGCTCGACCTCGCGGCGTCGGGGCGCCAGGCCCTCGACGAAGGTCTCTCGACGGCGATCGAACTCACACGAGATTCTGGATGATGGACCGCTACTCGAAGCCGCGAGACCCCCAGGGCAACTTCGACCAGATGCGGCTGCTCGACGCCCACCTCTCGCTCGAGTCGATGCTCGTCCGGGAGACGGTGCAGAACGCCTGGGACGCCCGGGACTCCGACCGGGGTGATGCGCCCGTCGAATGGGGGCTGCGCTTCCGCAGCATTCGTGGGCAGCAGCTGCGGAGGCTGCGGTCGGTGTTCGCCGACACACCCGCAGGCGGGCTGCCCCCGGCAGCTGCGGAGGGTCGGTCCCTCGGCGAGGTCCTCGGGGATGCTTCTGTCGATGTCCTCCTCGTCGATGACCGCAACACGCGCGGTCTCACCGGTCCGCCAGCCTCGCATCTGAGGAGCGATCCCCTCGAGCGTCGATTCGCCCGCTTCATGCTCGACATGGGGCGGCCACCCGGTATCCAGGCCGGCGGCGGCACCTACGGCTACGGCAAGACGGTGCTCTGGCGGACCAGCGTGTGCGCCACGATCCTCGCGTTCAGCCGTTTCAACCAGGCCGGCGAGGTCCACTCCCGGCTCATGGGTGCGGCGATGGGGGACCCGTACGACGAGGACGGGTCCCCGATGACGGGGCGCCACTGGTGGGGCCGGCTCGACGACAAGTGCAACGTGCTCCCTCTCGAGGGACGCACGGCGAGGGAACTTGCGCACGAACTCGGCCTGTGGGACCTCGGCGATCGGCGGACTGGCACCACCGTCCTCGTCGTCGGGTCGCGCTTCGGTAGAGATGATGTCTCGCGGCTCCGCGAAGCGGCCCGCTGGCACTGCTGGCCGAAGTGGTCCGAGATCCATGGTGTGCGGGAGATGGACTTCCGCTTCTCCGTCGATGACGTGGAGCTCCCAGCGCTGGAGTCGTCGACAGATCCGATGATCGGCCCCTTCGCGTCGGCGCTCGAGACCGCGTTGTCAGGGGAGGGCGAGGCCTGCGAGGTACTCCGTCCCAAGGTCGTGGCGGGCCGCCTCGTGACCACGCTCGGAGTTGATCGTCGGGACACTTCACCGGGGCAGGAGGACGACGACATTCGTCCTGTCACGCTGCCGATCAACCACGTCGCTCTCGTCCGGCGAGGACCACGACTCCACATCAGGTTCGAGGAGTATCCCGATGCTGCGCCGGAGGGAGTGATGCGTGCGGGTGTCTTCCTCACGGCCGAGGACCAGGGCGAGTACTCGCCCGAGGAGGCATTTGCCCGCGCGGAACCGCCCACACACGACGACTGGTCATGGCGCGGACTGACAGGAACCGACAAGACACTCGTGCGAACGGGAGTGAAGCGTCTTCGCGAAGCCATGCGTGGCCGTGAACGCGACATCGCGTCGTCGGGAAGCACGGACGGTCTGGGCCGACTGGCCAACAGGCTCGGGACGATGCTCGACGAGGGAGCGGGGCCGTCCTCGCCGAGGCCCCGAGGTGGGGGAGGGAACGGGCGTCGTCCGACCCTGCGCGTTCGTGAGCGCTCCGTGAGCCTGGAGCTGTACGACGACGAGACGTACATCGCGCTCGTGTTCGACGTCGAGGGGAGGGCCGGTCGCCCGGTGACGCTTCGCCCGTCGGTCCGAGTGGTCGACGGTGATCGTCGATCCACCGAAGCACAGGAGTACGAGCAGGGAGCCGAGTGGGTCCACGAGGAGGAGGAGCTCGAGATAACGGACTCGGCGATGGAACTCGAGGCCGACTGGCCCGACGACGGGTGGACGCTCTGGGTGCCGATGCCCGAGCCGCGCAGGCTTCGCGTGAGTGTCGTCGCGGAGGTTGTCGATGGCTGAGATCCGTCCCTTCTACGACCTTCCTCCGGCCCTCGTGACGCTCTCCTCCCTGTCTGTCGTCCCCGTCGACGCGTCGGAGGCGACCGCCGCCACACCGGTTGTCAGCGAGTGGACGGTGGGGACACCCCTGCGAGTCCGGGGTCGGATGGAGCTCG
Organism: uncultured Acidimicrobiaceae bacterium; assembly: GCA_964421925.1. Taxonomy (GTDB): domain Bacteria; phylum Actinomycetota; class Acidimicrobiia; order Spongiisociales; family UBA5794; genus JACZST01. The sequence continues at coordinate 3,331 of CAYQZO010000097.1, read as the reverse complement.
CTGCCGATCTGGACGTGCTGCTCGAGGAGCTCGGACTGGAGGAGGGGAGACTGGTCGCCTCGCTCGTCTGGCAGGCAACCGGCACGAGGCGCAGCGGATGCATCCGGTCAGACGGCGGAAACGCCCCGGAGCAGCACTTCGACGACGTCATTCGAGATCCCGTCGACGGCGAGCTTCGCGTTCGGGCGGTCCTCACGGTCGAGGACGCCGTGTCCGATGATCCATTGGCACCAGTCGAGCCGGGGACGTCCGTCTGGGAGACCCACGAGCGCTTCTATCTGTCCGGCTCGGCCTCGCGCTTCCCGATGGTCGCCGTCTCCTTCACCGAGGCCGGACTCGGCCCGCACGGTGCGCTCTGGCGCTTCGATGTTGACCTGACTGACCTCGAGGAGGACCCGTCCGTCGCGATGCGTCTCATGGTCAACGAGGATCACCCGCGGCGCGAGGATCTGCTCCTGGCCGAGCCGACCGAACTCCTCGCCATGGTCGAGTGGGACATCCGCCGCGCCGTGGTGGAAGGTCTCCTGGACGACGAGGAGCTGGCCCGTCTCCCCGATGTCGCTGAAGGAACGATCGGCAGTTTCGCGCGGCAGTGTCTCAACGTCGCCCTCGGCACCACGGACCTCCGGGCTGCCAGGGCGATGAGGCGCCACGAGCGATCGCGCTTCGAGACCCTCGTACGAGGCGGCACCCTCGCCCTTCCGTCATGACCGTGCACCGTCGTCTGTACCCGAGACTCGCGAGCCCCACGGCGCTCGGTCGTCTTCGCGCATGGCACGGGATGCCGGCGGACGCCGTCCGTGATGAAGCCGATGCCTGGCAGCCCCGCACCCGGTTCTACGAGGTCGGGGACCGGGTCGAGCCGTCAACCCTGGGCCGCCTCCGGCGCGACCTGCGGGACCTTGCTCTTCGCCACGGGTACCCGGGCACGCGACGGCGGGAGGGGCTCTCGGGCTTCGACCGAGCTGCTGGACTACGGATGCTTCAGGAGCCGATCCTCGACGTCGGTTCCGATGATGTGTGGTGTCACCTGACAGCGGCGCTCGTTCCTGACGTGGTGGTGTGGCGCTGGGGGTGGCCGGCGCTGCAGGGGCGGACCGCCGAGGAGCTGCCGGCGCGATCCTTCGACCGCTATCTCGGGGGTTTCAGGAACAGCCTGCGGCGCATGTGGTATCGCCTCGCCACGTATGGGGCTGGCGACGAGGACCCCCCTGCGCTCTTCTGGGAGGACGCCCTCGTCAGTGTCGAGGAGCGGCCGTCCATCGGTGCCGACCCTCGACTTGCGTCGATGATCTTCGAGGTCGCGCGACCTCTGCGAGAGGTCGAGCCCTACGCAGATCGCGAGGCAGCGATGCGGACCCTCGCTCGGGCAACGTGCGAGATGGCGGGATGGAGGGAGTTGCAGACGCTGGACGACTCCGTCCTCGAGGGTGTCCTCGGCGAACTCATCGACGGCCTGGTGTCTGGCGGCCTTCGAGAGGTTGCCGCGTCGGACCAGCGCGACGTGGCCGACGACTCTGTCGATCCGGCTCCGGTCGCCCCCGATGCCTTCGAGGTGGAGATCACACAGGGTGCTCTCAACAACTCGACCCTGAACCTCCGCGAAGCTCCAGACGGCTTCTTCCCGGCGTGGGCCGGTGAAGCCGGACGGAACCTCACGTTCCTGCTCGACGGGCTCGGTGAGCCCGTCTCCTCCGACGTGGTCCCCGGCAAGCGAATACTGCGAGCTCGCGGCGCGACCCGCAGGTTCTTCGAGGCCAACGATGTCCGGGCGGGAGACATCCTCCGCGTCACCAGGATGAAGGCAGACACGTTCCGCGTGCAGGTGCTCGAGTGACGATGCTCGACGTTGCGCAGGCCTTCGACTGGGCCGCCCTGCGCCGGTTCAGCGCAGTCGAAGTGGATCCTTCCCGCAGCCATCAGCACGAGGTGTCCGCAGGTTCGCTGAGGCGGCACCTCGTGACGGTCGGCGTCATCGACGACCGCGCAGACGAGGCGCGCGTGGATGCGACGTGGATCCTCCTGCAGGACGACGAGGCGCCGATCACGGTCGACGAGTCGATGCTGCTGTACGACGCACGGCGAAACACACCCGGGCGTGCGCCGGAGTGGCGCATGTACTACGCGACCGGTGGACTCGTCGAGTCGGTCGTGCACGAGCACATCAGCGTGGGTGACCTTCTCGTGTTCGCCACGCCCGTGACGACGTCCCCGGACGTGTGCCTGCTCGTGGCGCCTGCCGGCTCGCAGTGGGAACGTGCTCTGCTCGAGATCTTCCCTCTGACGCCGACGCAGCCGCGGCTGGCGGTCGTCGACGCGGACACGCTGCGTGTCGCGCAGGACCGGGCCGCTGCCCGGCTCATCGCTGATCTGCTCGACCTGCCCATCTACACCACGTCCGACGTCGACTGGTTGACCGCAGAACTGGGGGACCTGTCGCTGGCCGAGTTCCCGGACACGAGGACGATGGCTCGCCTCGCGGGGAAGCGATTGGGCGTCTGGGACGGCACCGACCCGGACACCCGTCTGATCGATCTGCTCGACGTCGAGACTCGCCTCTTCCACGCCCTGGAGAACGCCCAGGCGCTTCCGCGCTTCCGGGACGACTGCGCGACCACGGACGACTATCTCACGCTGGCGAAGTCCTTGCTGCAGCGCCGTCGGTCGCGCCGCGGTTACTCGTTCGAGCACCATCTCGCAACGGTGCTGGAAGGCAGCGGTCTTCGCTTCGAGACCCAGGTCGAGACGGAGCCCTCGAGCCGAGTCGACTTCCTCTTCCCAGACCTCGCCACCTACGTCGCAGGAGGCTCGGGGCTCGACGCCCGAGTCGTCCACATGAACGCGAAGTCGACATCGAGGGAACGCTGGAAGCAGGTGCTCCACGAAGCTGCTCGCCTCGAACGCCGTCACCTCGGAACCCTCGACCCCAGCCTCTCGCCCGGAACCGTCCGTGCCGCGACGGAGGCCGGAGTCACGATCGTCCTGCCACGGTCGGTGAGGGATCTCTACGACGAGAACACGCGGCAGGGCCTGTGGACGGTCGCCGACTTCGTGTCGCACGTCGCGACTACACAGTGAGCCGCGCCCCCTTGGGGGCGGAGCGACTCACGATGATGTAATTTCGCGCGTGAACTCTGGAGTGGCCATGGCCGAACCCATTCGCCTGATCGATCTCTTCGCGGGCATCGGCGGCATTCGACGTGGTTTCGAACGCGCCACCGCTCGGCCGGAGCTCGAGGACGTCCTCGTCGAGGCCGTCTTCTCCAGTGAGTGGGATCGTTTCGCCCAGCAGACCTACGAGGCGAACTACGGCGAGGCACCGTTCGGCGAC
>CAYQZO010000096.1:0-6899 GCA_964421925.1 uncultured Acidimicrobiaceae bacterium | reverse complement strand
CCCCGCACACTCGGGTAGCGGATGGCCCAGTTGAGCATGGTGCCCCAGCTGAACCTGTTCTCGCCGTAGGCGAGGAAGGAGACGAAGGCGTCGGCGACGATGGCCCCGGTGACGCCGACCAGCATCGATACCGCGGCGAGCGGGATCAGGTGCGGCACCAGATGGCGCACGATGATCCGGCTTCCTCCGGCACCCGAGGCCCTGGCGGCGTCGATGAACGGGCGCCTCATCGTGATCACCGCCTGGGAGCGGACCACGATGGCAGTGGCACCGGCACCGGCGAGCAGCCCGTAGACGAACCCGAATTGCGCCGGCCCGAGGGCGGTCTGGATCGACGACGTCCCCAGGATGATCATGAACAGCGGCACCGGCAACAGCAGCAACGCACCTGAGAGGTTGGAGAACAGCCCGTCGACCCACCCGCCGTTGTAGGCGGAGACCGCGGCGATCGTGATGGACACGATCCCGGTGGCGAGGGCGGCGAAGAAGGCAAGCACGAACGCCGAGGAGGCCCCGGCGAGCAGCATGGCAAGCACGTCTCGGCCCTGGGCGTCGGTGCTGAGCAGGTGGTCCCAGCCGAACCCCGCCGGCTCCACCACGGTGAGGACGTCGCCCGGCTTGGCGAACGGGTTCTGCAGGAAGGCCTCCACCCGGCCGATCTGGGTCTCCGGGTCGGTGACCTCCTCCACGTAGACCTTCTCGGACTCCACCATGTCGATGCCGATCTCGGGGTCGTAGATCTTCGGATCCCACACGGTGCGGATCAGGATCGGGTACGCCACCGCCATCACGGCGAAGACGGCGAGGATGACCACGCCGGTCATCCCCGGGACGCTGGTGGTGAACCGGCGCCACGCCTGGGAGCGGCTCTGACGGCGGGCGCTCTTGGCATCGGCGGCGGCGGTGACCTCGATGGGGACGTGGACGGTCATGTCCGGTTGAACCCCGTGCGAATCCGCGGGTCGAGGACGGCGTGGAGCACGTCGAGCAGCAGCCGCAGCCCGAACACCACGAGACCCACCGCGAGCAGGCCCCCGACGACCAGGTTGGTGTCCCGCGCCTCGAGGGAGGTGAACAGCTGCATGCTCAGCCCCTCGAGGTCGTACCCGAAAGCGCCGTCCTTCGGCCAGGTGAAGGCCATCTCCACGATCATCAACCCGACCAGGATGAAGGGGACGCTCACCATCAGCTTGCTCAGGGTGGGCAGCAGGGCGTAGCGGGCGGCATGGTGGTCGCGCACCTCGCGGTCGGGGAGCCCCTTGGCCCGTGCGGTGAACACGAAGTCCTCGCTGGCCGCCTCCGCCGTCGTCGACTTGGACACCAGCACCACCTCGCCGACGGCGAGGACGGTCACCGCAACGATCGGGAGCGCCAGGTACACGATGATGTTGGAGGCGTCCTCCCACCAGCCCATCCCCAGCCACACCAGCACCGGGCCGGCGACCATGGCCGCCGCCCACACCCACCCGGGCATGCTCCTTCCCTGCCGACCCAGCACGAAGCTGATCACGGCGAGCACGAGCGCAATCCCGGCGATCGACCACAGCATCATCCAGGCGACGTCGGAGGGCAGGCCCGGGTCGCGGGCCATGGCCCGCAGGTACCCGATGCCCTGATTGTCGGTGAACCAGGAAACGCCGATCACGAGCACGAACACCAGCAACGGGGGAAAGATGGTGTAGGTGCCCACCGAGGCGATGGTGAGCCCGGCGGCCCCCTTCTCCCCCGACCGCCAGCCGGCGATCTTGCCCAGCCAGTGACCGACGGGGAAGGCGATGGCCATGGAGAAGGTGAAGATGAGCAGGGTCCGGGGCAGCACCGCCTTCAAGGCATCGCCCACGGTGTACCCCCAGAACGAGGCACCGAAGTCGCCGCGGGGCAGTCCGGCGATGAACTCCAGGTAGCGCACCATGACCGGCCGGTCCAGGCCGAGCTCGTGCCGCATCGCCGCATGCTGCTCGGCGTTCATGCCCAGGGCGAACTGGGTCGTGAAGTCACCGGGGACGATGATGTCGGCCAGGAAGAACATCAGCGTCACGAAGATGAACAGCGTCAGCAGCCCTGACAGCACCCGGCGAACGAGAAAGCTTGACATGCGTGGCGGGCGGCGGGATCGACGAATCTCAGGCCGCACCGGGACGATACCGCGGCGGTTGGGTTGATGCTCAGGGTTGCGGGGTGTCGAAGGCGGCGTGGATGCCCATGGCGATGAGGTAGAAGGACGCGGCGAGCAGCGAGATGGCGAGCCCGCCGGCGATCAACACGTTCCACGGGGTGCCCATCGGTCCCATCAGGTCGGGAAACGAGATCGCCCACGACATCATCGTCCCCCAGGAGAACCGGTTGGGCCCGAAACCGGTGAAGGCGACGAAGGCGTCGGCGACGATGGCCCCGGTGATCCCGACCAGGACCGACACCGCGGCGATGGGGATCAGCTGCGGGACAAGGTGGCGGGTGATGATGCGGCCCGAGCCCGCCCCCGAGGTGCGGGCGGCGTCGATGAAGGGCCTACCCATGGCGGTGAACGCCTCCGAACGCACCACGATCGCCACCGCTCCCCCGCCGGCGAGCAGCCCGTACAGGATCCCGAAGGCCACCGGGGTGAAGGTATCGCGGTACTGGGAGGTGCCCAGGATGATCATGACCAGCGGCGCCGGGAGCAGCAGCAGCACGTGCGACGTGTTGGAGAGCACGGCGTCGACGGCACCCTTGAAGTAGGCGCCGAGGGCGGCGAAGGTGAGCGCCACCAGGGCTGTGGTGAGGGCGGCGCTCACGGCGATGGCGAGCGCGGGGGCGGCGCCGGCCATGACCATCGCCAGCAGGTCCCTCCCGTTGGGGTCGGTGCCGAGCAGATGGGCGGGGCCGAAGCCTGCGCCGACCACACCGGGCACGGTGTCGCCGAGCTTGACCGTCGGGTCCCGCGCCACGGCGGCGGCGTAGGAGACCTGGGTGCGGGCATCGGTCACCTCGACGACGACCACCTTTTCCACCGTCGCCAGGTCGAGCCCGATCTCGGGGTCGTAGACCTTCGAGTCCCACACGGTCCGGATCAGGAGCGGGTAGGCGACCGCCATCACGACGAACACCCCAAGCAGCACCAGCCCGCCCATCCCGGCCCGGCTGTGGCGGTATCGCTCCCACACCGCGGTTCGCTCGGCGGCGGCGATGCTCACGGACGGTCCTTCCCGAATCGGATGCGGGGGTCGAGGGCGGCGTGGGCGACGTCGAGGGCGAGGCGCACTCCGAGCATGATCAGCCCGACGGCGAGCAGGCCCCCCATGACCACGGGCACGTCCCGTTGCTCCAGCGAGGTGACGAACATCGAGCTCAGCCCGGGAACGGCCAGGCCGAGGTCGCCGTCGTCGGGCCAGGCGAAGGAGACTTCGACGATCATCAGCCCGGCGAGGACGAAGGGCACGCTCACCGCCAGCTTGCTCAGCGTGGGGAGCAGGGAGAAGCGGGCGGCGTGGTGGTCGCGGATCTCGGGTTCGGGCAGCCCTTTGGCCCGGGCGGTGAACACGAAGTCCTCGCGGGCGGCCGTGCCGGTGGTGGCCTTGGTGACCAGCACCACCTCACCGACGGCGAGCAGCGTCACCGCGCCGATGGGCAGCGAGAGGTAGACGAGGACGTCGGCTGCTTGGGAGAACATGCCGAGCGCGGCCCACAGCACCACCGGTCCGGCGACGAGCAAGGCGCCCCACACCGCGACCGGCAGGTTCCTCCCCGAGCGCGAGAGCAGGAGCCCGGCTGCGGCTACCACCACGGTCACGCCGACGATGGTGCCGAGCATGCGCCACACCGTCTGAGAGTTGAGGTCGCCGCTCACGAAGAGCTCCTGGAGGTTGATCACACCCTTGCCCGAGGTGAGGCGGGCCGTGGCGACGAGGAGGACGAACACGAGCAGCGGCGGGAACGTGGTCTGCAGGGCGACCGACCCGATGGTGAGCCCGGCCGATCGTGCCGAGCTCGACCTCCAGGCCGCCCGCTTGCCCAGCCAGAACCCGATGGGAAAGGCGATGGCCATGGAGACGACGAACACCAGCAGCGTCCACGGCGCAAGCGCCCACAGCAGCGAGGAGACGGGCACGCCCCAGTACGACTGGCCGAGATCCCCCGTGGCGAGCCCGGCCATGTAGTCGGCGTAGCGCTCCAGCATGGGCCGGTCAAGACCCAGGAAGTTGCGCAGCTCGGCGAGCTGGGCGTCGGTCATGTTCAAGGTGAACTGCGTTGCGAAGTCGCCCGGGATCAGTACCTCGGCGAGGAAGAACAGCAAGGTGACGAACAGGACGAGCGTCACCAGCCCGGCAATGATCCGACCTATGAGATACCTGGTCATCTGTGCCTTACGGCCGATCGACGAAGCTCGAGCCGCCCGCGCACGTTACCGGCGGATTCGGGCCCGCGCACTGCGCCGGCGAATCCGTTACCGTCCCGCCCGATGCGAGTCGGAATCCCAACAGAACGCGGCCCGCGGGAGCGCCGGGTCGCCGCAGTCCCGGGCTCGGTCAAGACCTTCGTCGACTGGGGCTGGGATGTCGTCGTCGAAGACGGCGCCGGTGTGGACGCCGGGTTCCCCAACGCCGCCTTCGAGGAGGTCGGGGCCAGGATCGTTCCGGATGCAGCCGCCGCCCACGACGCCGACCTGGTGCTCCGGGTCGGTCCGCCCAGCCACGACGAGATCGCCTTGCTCAAGAAGGAGTCGGTGCTCATCGGCTTCCTCGACCCGTTCATCGCAACCGACCTGGTCGACGCCCTCGCCGAGCACAAGGTGACGGCCATCGCCGTCGAGGCCATTCCCCGGATCACGGTTGCCCAGTCCATGGACGCCCTCTCCTCGCAGGCCAACATCGCCGGGTATGCCGCGGCGCTCCTGGCCGCCTCCGAAGCACCCAAGTTCCTCCCCATGCTGGTCACCGCCGCCGGCACCATCCCGCCGGCACGCGCCCTCGTCCTCGGGGTTGGGGTAGCCGGGCTGCAGGCGATCGCCACCTTCAAGCGGCTCGGGGCGGTGGTCCACGCCTACGACATCCGCCCCGAGACCAAAGAGCAGGTCGAGAGCCTCGGCGCCAAGTTCGTCGAGGCCCCCACCCAGGCCGCCGACGAGGGCGGCTACGCCACCGAGGTCGACGAGGACACGGCGGCGCGCCAGCAGGAGGTGCTCGCCTCCTTCGTTGCCGACGCCGACGCCATCGTCACCACGGCGCAGATCCCGGGCCGGGCAGCCCCCCGCCTCGTCACCGAGGAGATGGTGGAGGCGATGCGGCCCGGAGCGGTGATCGTGGACATGGCCGCGTCCACGGGCGGCAACGTCGCCGGGTCGCGACCCGACGAGGAGGTCGAGATCGGGGGGGTCCTGATCTACGGGCCCACCGACCTGGCCAGCCATACCGCCACCGACGCCAGCCGGATGTACGCCAGGAATCTGCAGGAGATCTCGGGGCGCATGCGCACCGAGGACGGCATCCACGTCGACCTCGACGACGACGTGATCGGACCGGCCACCATCACCCGCCACGGCGAGATCATCCACCCCAGGACCCGCTCGGCGATGGGGCTCGACGAGGAGGGGTCGTGAGCGAGGTCTTCGTCCAGGGCATCGTGGTGTTCGTCCTCGCCGCATTCGTCGGCTTCGAGGTGATCTCCAAGGTGCCCCAAACCTTGCACACCCCGCTCATGTCGGGGGCGAACGCCATCTCCGGGATCACGATCGTGGGCGCCCTCGTCGCCGCCGCCTTCGTCGACGGAACCGCCTCGGTGGTGTTGGCTCTACTCGCCGTCATCTTCGCCACCATCAACGTGGTCGGCGGGTTCCTGGTCACGGACCGCATGCTGGAGATGTTCAAGCCGAGGAAGCGGCCGTGACCGCGACCACGCTGCTCTACCTGGCCTCCGGGGTGCTGTTCATCTTCGGTCTGCGCGGGCTGGGCGGGCCGCGCACGGCGCGCCGGGGCAACGTGATCGCCGCCGCCGGCATGCTGCTGGCGGTCCTGGTCACCGTGTTCGACATCATCGACGAACCCGAGGTGGCGTGGTGGATCATCGTCGTCGGGTTGCTCATCGGCGGCGCCGTCGGTGCGGTGCTGGCGCTGCGGGTACAGATGACGGCCATGCCCCAGCTGGTCGCCGCATTCAACGGGTTCGGGGGCGGCGCATCGGCCCTGGTCGCCTCCACCGAGATCATCCTCAACGACGGGGTCTTCTCCACCGAGACCGCGGTGACGGTGGCGCTGTCCATCGCCATCGGCGTGGTCACCTTTTCGGGGAGCTTCGTCGCCTACGCCAAGCTGCAGGGCCTCGTCACCGGCCGCCCCGTGGCGCTGCCGGGCGGCCCCTGGCTCAACGCCGGGCTGGCCGCGGTCGCCACCGGCCTCGGCATCTGGGCGGTGGCCGCAAACGAGCCCCTCGGGTACTGGCTGCTCGCCGTGGTGACGTTCGTGCTCGGCATCACCGCGGTGATGGCCATCGGCGGGGCGGACATGCCGGTGGTGATCTCCCTGCTCAACTCGTTCTCGGGCGTGGCCGCGGCCATGGCCGGGTTCGTCATCGCCAACCAGGCGCTGATCATCGGCGGCGCCCTGGTCGGGGCCGCCGGCTTCATCCTCACCGTGCAGATGTCCGAGGCGATGAACCGGTCGCTCGCCAACGTGCTCTTCGCCGGGTTCGGCACGGAAGGGGCGGCCGCCTTCGACGCCGGCGACCGTCCGGTCAACCGGGCGAGCCCGGACGACGTGGCCATCTCCATCGCCTACGCCGAGAACGTGATGGTCGTCCCCGGGTACGGGCTGGCGGTGGCGCAGGCCCAGCACGCGGTACGCGACCTCGCTACCGCCCTCGAGGAACGCGGCGTCAACGTGGAGTACGCCATCCACCCGGTGGCAGGGCGCATGCCCGGCCACATG
>CAYQZO010000095.1:0-6969 GCA_964421925.1 uncultured Acidimicrobiaceae bacterium | reverse complement strand
TCCCCGCTTTGCGGGGGAGACGCGCTACGGCGTTAGCCGTAGCGCAGAGGGGGCCATGCGTCAGGGCCTCCTCCGCTCGGCGACTTCGTCGCCTCGCGCCTCCCCCGCTTCGCTGCCGCTCGCGGGGGAGGCAGCACAGCTCTACAACACGTCCATCAGGTCCGTGTCCGGCTCCGGGGTCACGGCACGGCGGTCGGCCGACGCTCTCAACATGTCGTAGAGGAACGAGCCGAGGCCGAAGGCGATGCCGGCGAAGGCAGCCGTGCCCGCAACCACCGCGAGCAGGTTGACCAGGGTGGTCGGGCCGGGGACGACGCTGGTCACGCCGTAGGACACCGCGAAGGCGGCAGCGGCACCGATCACCGTTGGAGGAATGGCCCGGCCCGCGGTTGCCAGCACGGCGCCCAGCCGGGACCGCCCCTCGCGGCCCGAGTACCAGAGCCAGGCGAGAATGGCCGTGTATGCGCCGAGGGCGAGCACGCTGGCCAGGGCCACTCCCTCGATCCCGAAGGCATCGGTGAGGACGAAGTACAGGGGGATGGCGGCTGCGGTCACCGCGGTGCCCACCAGCACCGGTGTCCACATGGCCCGCTTGGCATAGAACGCCCTGGTGAGGATCTGCAGCCCGCCCCACACCGGTATGGCGAAGGCATAGAAGAACAGGGCGGCGGCGGCCGCCGCCGAGTCGGACTCGCCGTAGGCGTAGCGCTCGAACAGCGCCCTGATCACGGGGAGCGCAAGCGCCGCCAGCAGCCCGGCGGCGGCAATGGAGAGGACGAGGACCCAGCGCATCGCCCGATCCACGGTGAGTTGCATGGCCTTGACCTTTCCTTCGGCGAAGAGCCGGGCCAGGAACGGGTAGGCGGCCACGCTCGCCGCCTGGGCGATGATCCCGACCGGAACCAGCATGGTCCGCCTGGCGTAGAGCAGGTTGGTCTGGGCGCCATCGCCGACGAGCCCACCGAAGATCGACATGAAGCCCTCGTCGAGGGCGACCACCGACTGCCCGATCATGAGGGGGATGGCGAGGGCGAGGTACTGGCCGACGGCCGGGTGCCTCCAAGGGGCTCCAAGATCGATTCGCATTCCCACCCGGCGCGCTCCCCAGTACTGGATGAAGAAGCTGCCGACGAACGCCCCGGCCAGGGCGCCCCAGATGAAGCCCTCGGGGTCGGCCTCGCCGGTGGCGATGGCGAATGCGACGCCGCCCACGATGATCCCGAGGTTGTAGACGATGGGGGCCAGGGTGGGGATGACGAACACCCCCTTGGTGAACTGGACGGCGGCGAACATGGCACCCACCACGAAGGCGAACTGGGCCGGAAGCACGATCCGGGTGAGCCGCACGGTGGTATCCACCTGGCCCGTGGTGAAGTCCGGGTAGAGGGTGTCGATCAGCCAGGGTGCGACGAACCAGCCGACGACGATGAGCGCGGTGATGCCGATCGCCAGCCAGCGGATGATGGAGGAGAAGCCCTCCCATCCCTCGGCCTCCTGGTCGTCGGCCAGGTACTTGGAGAAGATGGGAATGAACGTGATGGTGAGAAAGCCGCCGGCGAGCAGGTAGTTGGCGTAGTCCGGGATACGGAAGGCGGCGACGTACTGGTCGGTGACCCCGTCGGCGCCGAGCATGGCGGCGAAGATCATCTCCCGCACCACGCCGAGGACCCGGGAGAGCAGGATTCCCCCCGAGACGATGGCGGCGGCGATGCCGAGCCGGCCGGTGCGGAGCCGGTCCGTCGAGGACATGATCCCGTACGGTAGAGGCGGACCCCGGCTGGGCCTGGTTACTCGCCGGCCAGGTCGCGGCGGCGCAGCACCACCGCCACGAGTGCGATCGAGAGCACGACGAGGGTGGCGGTGCGGAGGAGCGTCGTGGGCATCCCGACCAGCTCGAGGACGCCGCCTCCGTCGTGGAGCCCGGAGTCGGCGATCACGGAGTCGGGGGCGAGGTTGATGAAGGCGGCGAGGCCGAACCGCCAGGGGGAGAGCGCCGACAGCCCCTGGGCGGCGAACACCACGCCGTTCTCGAACACGAACACGAAGATCAGGCCGAGCACGACGGCTCGATCGGTGAAGAACCCGAGGGGAACGAACACCGCTGCGTACACCGCGGTGGCGACCACCCCGCCCACCACGAGCGGCACGATGAGCCCCCACGTCCCGGTCTCGATCGCATAGGCCAGGGTGAGGGCGAACGCACCGAGGGCGTTGATGGCCCCGGCGACGATGATGGCGGCAGCCACCTTGGCGGCGGCGATCACCCAGCGCGGCATCGGCCGCAGTACGAGGAACGACAATGTGTTGTCCCGGCGCTCGGATCCGAGCACCGCGGTCGCCACCATCAGCGACACGATGGGCACGACAAGCGGGAAGTAGGTGCCGATCATCATGGCGATCAACCGATCGAGCGCCGCCTCCTCGGTGAGGGCGGTGGCGCTGAGCAGGTAGACGATCGCCGGGGCGATGGCGGCCAGACCGAACAGGATGGCGCGCCGTCGGGTGAGCAGCTGGCCCACCGTCGCCCGGGTGATGGCCCACGCTTGCTTCATCGCCGCCGCACCAGGTAGCGGAAGACGCTCTCCAGGGAGGCGTCTTCGGGCCGGAACACGGTTGGGACCGCTTCGGCGCGCTTGGCCGCGGTCGCCAGATGGAGACCGAGGGCGGACAGGTCGTTGGTCTCCACGAGCAGGCCCCCATCCTCGACGGCGACTCCGTGGACCACCTCGTCCTCGAGGAGACACGCCGCCAGCTGCCGGGGCCGGCTGGTGTCGACACGGACCCGGTAGGGGATGTCGGACATCGCCGAGCGGATTGCCCTCACGTCTCCGGCGGCGGCGAGCCGCCCGTCCACGATGGCGAGCACCCGGTCGGAGAGGCGCTCCACCTCTTCGAGGATGTGGGAGGACACGATCACGGTGCGGCCTTCATCACCGAGGCGGCGGAACAGGGCGATGAGCCGGTTTCGCTGCACGGGGTCGGTGCCGTTGAGCGGCTCGTCGAGGACCAGGATGTCCGGGTCGGCGACGAGGGCGGCGGCGACCTTGGCCCGCTGCCGCATGCCTTTGGAGTAGCCCTCGAGCTTGCGGTCGGCGGCGTCCTCGAGCGCCACCAGCTCGATGGCACGGGCTGCCGCAGCCGACGGATCGGGCACCTTGGAGAGAACGGCGGCGTACTCCACGTAGGCCCGCCCCGTCATGTGCGGGTACACCGCACTCTCCTCGGGAACGAGCCCGATGTCGGCATACACCTGCGGTGAGCGGCGCGGCCACACCCCGTTGACGGTGACCGACCCCTCCGAGGGCGTGATCAAGCCGGTGAGCATCCGCAGCATCGTCGTCTTGCTCGCACCGTTGGGCCCGAGCAGTCCGGTCACCCCGTGGCCGAAGGAGCAGCTCACGTTGGACACGGCGACCTTGGGGCCGAACCACTTGGAGACCGACGTCACCTCGACAGTGGCGTCGTCGACGAATGCCGGGTTGTCGTTCACATCAGGCTCCGGTAGCGCCACACCATCACCCCCCCACAGATCAGGGCGACGACGGCAATGACCACCGCCGACACCCACGGGTCGAATCCGGCGCGCTCCATGACCAGGTCGCTCGAGCGGCTATAGATCCAATCGGTGACATGGGGAGGATGCTCCCCGAGGGCGAAGAGGGCGGCGTAGCGGCGGCCGGGCAGCGAGGTCGCCTCCACCAGGGTGTTGGCCAGGATCGTGCCCACGAGGAGCACGCCCAGGTAGACACCGGACGCCACGTACCTGCGGTTGGCGTAGGCGGCGATGAGCAGGGCGATCGGTGCGAAGCCGAGGATGTAGGCGGCGGTCGCCCCGAAGATCTTGGGGAACTCGCCGAGGTCGCCCACCAGGGACGGGAAGAAGCCGTCGGGGTCGAGGGCGGAGAACCCGATGTACATCAGGGTCTGTGGAATCAGCATGAAGGCGGCGATCACCACAAACAGCGACCCGCCGCGCGCCCACACGTAGTCGTCGGGGAGGAGTGGCCGCGACGAGTAGATCGACAGGACCCCTTCCTTGCGGTCGGGGACGAGCAGCTCGGGTGCCGAGAGGGCGATGAACAGGATGATGAGGACCCCGACGTAGGTGAAGTACTCGGCGTGGCCGCCGTAGGGCGATTCGACGTCGGGGGCAAACTCGGAGAGCAGGAAGGCAAGGCCGACGAAGACGATGGCCGGCACCGACGCCAGCACCACCAGGCCCCAGGGGAGGATCTTGCGGCGCGCCCTCCGCTTGATGCCGAACACTCGCAACAGCCCGTCCTTGAAGGTGGTGGTGATGGCGCCCCGGCGACCGCGGCGCTCCCCGTCGTAGGGGGTGTAGCCGAGGTCGTAGACGACACCGCGGTTGCTCATTCGCCGGTCCCCTCTCGCAGGAAGACGTCCTCGAGCGAGGTCGAGTGCGGACCAAGGCTGAGGAGTCCGGCGCCGCTGTCGGCAAGGGCATCCCGGATCATCAGGAAGGGGTCGCCGTCGTTGGCGGAAACGAGTAGACGATGGCCCTCCGTGGTGACCGAGGCTCCGGCGGCGATGAGCAGGTCGACCACGGTCTGCTGCTTGTCGAGGACCTCAACGGCGGCGACGTCGGCCTCCACCAGGGACTCGAGTGGCCCGGAGCGAATCACCCGGCCGCCGTCGAGCATGAGCACCCAATCGCAGGTGCGCTCGATGTCACCGAGGACGTGCGAGGAGACGAGTGCGTTGATGCCGAAGCCGCCAAGCCGGGCGATGAGGTCGAGCATGTCCTCGCGCCCTTCGGGATCGAGCCCGGCGGTGGGCTCGTCGAGGAAGACGAGCTCGGGATGCCCGACGATGGCCTGGGCCAGCTTGGTGCGCTGCTTCATCCCGGTGGAGAAGCCTCCGATGGGGCGGAAGCGCTCCTCGTCGAGGCCGACCAGGGTGAGGACGTCCGAGGCTCGCTGTCGTGCCGCGTTGGGAGGGAGGCCGGCGAGACCGGCGGCGAGGACCAGGAAGTCGGCGGCGCTGATGTCGAGCGGCAGGCACTCAGTCTCGGGCATGTAGCCGACCCGGGAGCGAATGGAGAGGAAGTCCTTGGTGGCGTCGTCGCCGAACACCGCCGCGGTCCCGGTGGTGGGAGTGAGGATGCCGAGCAGGATCCTGATCAGGGTGGTCTTGCCCGCCCCGTTGGCCCCGACCAGCCCGATCCTGCCCTCCGGGACGTCGAAGGTCACGCTGTGCAAGGCGACCACGCTGCCGAAGGCGTGACCGAGGTCGCGGGCGGAGAGGAGGGTGTCAGGCATGCGAGGGCATGCTATTGGTCTCCCCCGCGCAGCGGGGGAGACGACGACGGGTCTTCGACCGCCACCTGGCCTCGGGGCAGACTGTGCCCGGTCGAAGATCTGTCGTCGGCGGGCCGACGGCCCGGCGCAGAGGGGGCTTCCTTGATCATTCTCCCCGCTCGGTCAGTCAGCACCATCCCGGCGAAGATCAGCAGGCCACCCACGGCGATACCGGTCTCCAGCTGCTCGCCGAGCAGGATGATGCCGCCGGCGAGGGCGATGAGCGGCACCAGGTATCCGATGAGCGAGACCGTGGTGACCGCGATGGTGCGCAGCAGCCAGTAGAAGATGAGGAAGGGTATGAACGACGAGGCGATGCCCATGTACACCATGAGGCTCCAGCCCTGGGCGCTGATCCCGTTGGGCAACCCTTCGATCACCAGCATGACCGGGATGAGCAGGATCGCGGCCAGGCCGAACTGGACACCGGTCACCGTTGTCGCGTCGTAGGCACCGGCGTAGCGGCGGGCGTAGGCGCCGGCGTACCCGATCATCGCCACCGCGATCAGGCTGAGGCCCGCCGCGACCAGCGGCCTGCCCTCCGCCCCGAGGCCGGTGTCCCCGGACGCCAGCAGCACCACCACTCCGGCGAAGCCGACCGACAACCCGGTCAGCTTGGCCCGCGTCATCGGCTCGTCGTCGAGCATGTAGTGGGCGTAGATGGCGGTCACCAGGGGGATGAGGGCGGCGAAGAGCCCGACGAATCCAGCCGATGCCTCGTCGTAGGCGAAGGTGAACAGGACGTAGGGACCGAGGAGGTTCAACAGGGCCATCACCGTCCCGATCGTGAGGTTGAGGCGGTCGAGGTGGTGCCGCTTCTGCACGGCGACCATCACCGCAAGCAGCACCGCGGCGATGGCGATGCGGATGGTGACCATCGTCCACGCGCCCACACCGTCGTTGAAGGCGGCGCGGGTGGCGATGCCGCCGGTGCCCCAGCCGACCGCGGCGACGACGAAGGGAAAGAGGGCGCGGCGGTCCATGCGTCAGCGTCTCCGCGACGCCAGACGGGCGTACAGAGACCTGAGGAGCCCGAACCCCGGGGTCGCCGCCGGAAGGGGTGCAGAAGCCGGCTGAGGTGCGTCGGGCATCCAGGGCTCGGAGTCTTCGTCTCCCGCGCTCGGCGGGGGAGACGGCGGCGAGCTCGGCTCGGCCGAAGCGGGGGTATCCCTCTCCGTCCGCAGCTCCGCCAGCCGTTCCCGGAGGAAGGCGGCTTCGGTCTCCGCCTTGGCCGCCCGCTCCCGTGCCTCGGCGAGCTGCTGGCCGGCTTCGTGGAGGTTGCCGAGCTGGAGCAGCATCTTGTTCCAGGCGTCGATGGGCACGATCATCGTCCCCGCTTGGTCTCCCCCGCTTCGCGGGGGAGACGCCGACGGGTGTTCGATCGCCGCCTGGCCTCGTGGCAGCACGGGTCCGATCGAAGATCCGTCGCTAGCGAACCCGGAGGGTTCGTCCGCAGAGGGGGGCCCTGAAGGAGAGGAAACGGGACGGATGGGCCTCCCAAGCTCGACCGCCCGGTCGCGCACCCCGTTGAGGTCGACCATGCGCCGCTTGCGGCCCCCGTTTTGATCGAGATAGGACTGGACCGACCCGCGGCGGGCCCAGGAGCCGAGGGTGCCGGCCGGGATGCCGGTGGCATCGGACGCCTCCCGGA
>CAYQZO010000094.1:0-7109 GCA_964421925.1 uncultured Acidimicrobiaceae bacterium | reverse complement strand
AGAACGCCTCACCCACCCGGGCGGTGATGGGCTCCACGGTCGATGATCCGGAGACGATCACCGACCCGCTCAGCCCGTCCGCGGCGCCGCCGCCACCGGCGGTCGTCGTCGTGTCTTCCGAGGATCCGCACGCCGCCGCCACCAGCGCAAGGGCCACAACGGCGCCGATCAACAGGAGCTTCTTCTGCATGAAGGTCTTCCTCCTCGTAGCGAGAGCCGGATTGCGACGCCGGGAACCGTATGGGGGCTCGTTGACCGCCATCAGCAGCCAAGGTGAACGGAGGGTGAATCTTCAGCCGCCGGGTGCCGGCCACCAGCTACCAGCCCCGACGCTCCCTATCCTGCGCGCATGTCCTTGACTGCTGCCGCGGTCGTCATCATCGTGCTCCTGGTCGCCTTGACCGCGCTCGGCGTCGCCTTCTGGCGCATGAACCGCGACGTGGAGCGAATCCTGACGCGCCTCAGGCTCCCCACCGACACCGAGGTCGCCGCACGCGCCCTCGACCGCGGCGTGCGCGAGCTGGAGCGCGACAACGAGCGCATCACGGCCGAGGCCGCGGCCTTACGCGCCGCGATCGACGAGACCGCCCTCGGCATCGTCATCTTCGATACCGCCAGGGTGCCGATCGTCGCCAACCCGGTCGGCGAGGTCGTGCTCGCCGGGCGCACCGGTGAAGCCGTGCTTCGCCGCGAGCTCTTGGAGGCCGTCGAGCTGGCGGCGACGACCGGGGAGGCCGCATTGCGCGAGGTCGACCTGTACGCACCGGCGCATCGGGCGTTTCGCATCAGAGCGGTCCCCATCGACGACGGCGGGGGAGTCGTTGCCTACGTCCGGGACCTCTCCGAGCAGATGCGGGTCGACGCCCTGCGCCGGGACTTCGTGACCAACGCCGGGCATGAGCTGAAGACACCGCTCGGCGCAATCGCCGTGCTCGCCGAGACGTTGCAGGACGTGGAAGACCCCGAGCAGCGGCGCCGGCTCGCCGAGCGGCTGACCGACGAGTCCCGTCGGCTGGCCGATGTCGTCGACGACATCCTGGTGCTCGGCGCCATCGAGAGCGGGACGACACCGTTCGAGCCCGTCAACGTCGCCGACGTGATCGACTCGGCGTCCGATCGTGTCTCCCTGCACGCCGATGCCGCCCACGTCAAGGTCGTGACCGAGTTCGGTCGTTCCGACCTCATCGTCGACGGGAATCCCGAGCAGCTGGTGTCGGCAGTGGTCAACCTGCTGGACAACGCGGTCAAGTACTCGGGTCCGGGATCACAGGTCACCTGCATCCTGCTCGAGGATGGCGACGAGGTCGTCATCCGGGTCGAGGACAACGGCATCGGGATCGCCGACCAGTACCTCGATCGCGTCTTCGAGCGGTTCTTTCGGATAGACCGCGGCCGGAGCCGCGAGTCGGGCGGCACGGGGCTCGGCCTGTCCATCGTGCGCAACGTTGCCCGCACTCACGGAGGATCCGTGTCGGTGGAGTCGGAGCCAGGCACGGGGTCCACGTTCGAGATCCGGCTCCCGAAGGCGTCGAACGCGTGAAGCTGCTCATCGTCGAGGACGAGCCGTCGTACGTCGAGGCGCTTGAGGTGGCGCTCGACCGGGAAGGCTTTGAAGTCATCGCCGCCGCAGACGGGCGCAGCGCCCTCGAGACGTTCTCCGCCCAGGGCCCCGATCTCGTGCTGCTCGACCTGATGCTGCCGGAGCTATCCGGCCTGGACGTCCTCCGCACCATCAGGCAGGGCTCGACGGTTCCGGTGATCGTCGTCTCGGCCAAGGACACCGAGGCCGACGTGGTGAGCGCTCTGGAGCTCGGAGCCGACGATTATCTCACCAAGCCGTACTCGATCAGGGAGCTGCTCGCCCGAGTGCGGGCGGCGCTGCGCCGGGTGAATGGCGTGGGCGCAACCGACGACGTGATCACGGTCGGCGAGGCCGTCCTCGACCGGGGCCGCTACGAGCTCCGCATCGGTGATCACACGTTTTCCCTGCCGCGCAAGGAGTTCGAGGTGCTGGAGGATCTGATGCTGAGCCAGGGCAGGGTGGTGCCCCGGGAGCGGC
This sequence comes from uncultured Acidimicrobiaceae bacterium, assembly GCA_964421925.1. Lineage (GTDB taxonomy): Bacteria > Actinomycetota > Acidimicrobiia > Spongiisociales > UBA5794 > JACZST01. Next base: position 5,050 of record CAYQZO010000094.1, on the reverse strand, counting down.
TCCTCGACGAGATCTGGGGCATCACCTGGACCGACTCCAAGACCCTCGACCAGCACATCCGGCGCCTGAGACGGAAGCTGGAACAGGTCGAGGGCGCACCGCGGATCGCGACCGTGAGGGGTGTGGGGTATCGGCTCGAGGGATGAGCTTTGAGCTATGAGCCACTCGTGACTGGCGACTCGGTACTCGCGACTCTCTTCCTCCACCACCACACCCCGACCCCGATGGCGAGGCCGACGAACCCGACGATGGCGGATGCGATGACGTACTTGCCGGCGTAGGCATCCCAGATGGCGCGGACCGCGTCCTGGCCGACCTCCGTGTCGGCGGAGCCGACGATTGAGTTGCCGACGATGCCGAGGGCGACCGCCGACACCAGCATGACGACCGCCACGGCGAAGGCGCCGATCTCGACGGGGCGGAGCCGATCCCGGTCGACCAGTACGGCGGCGCCGAGCAAGAGCAGGGCGACCAGGGGGAAGAGCCACAGCGCCGTCTGGAACACGTCGATGAGCGCTCGTGGCAACGCAACGGCCTCGGCCTGGACGATGACCAGCTCGCCAAGCTCAACGGTGACGTTGGAGAAGAGCGTGATACCGGCGTCCTCCAGCGCATTGAGGATGGAATCGACGGCCTCGTCGAGATCGAGTGCGATGTCGGCCTGCGGTTCGTCCCCGTTCAGGATGTCGATGGCGCGATCGTGGGCCCGGGTGAGGATGCGGCTCCACACCGCGGAGAACGCGTCGGACTCGACCACGGTCTTGGTGGCGTCGAACACCGCGTCGTGGACGAAGCCGCCGAACACCGGGGTGAGGAAGCTGAGCTCATCGGGGAGAGCGGCGGCGATCTGGGCAGCCCCGTCCGAGGCGAGCACCGCGTCGGCTGCCCTCGTCGCCACCGCGGTCGACACGGCCTCGTCCTTGGCGAGGGGTACCGCGGCTTCCACGAAGTTGTCGGTGTCGAAGATGTTGCGCTGCAACCAGAACGTGCTGAGCGCCAGGGCGACGGCCACCGCAGCGAGGATGGCAAGGACGACGGCAGAGATCCTGCGCAGCGGGCTCGGCTCCAGGGGCATTGTTTCGGTGGTCATGGTCCTCAGCCGACGGCGGCAAGGGCCTCAACGTAGTCGTCGAACTCCCGGGGTGTGCCCAGGGAGCCGCTGTCGATGACCTGTTGGATCACGCCATCAGAGTCGAGCACGAAGGAGACCCGGTTGGCGGCACCGACCTGTTCGTTGAAAGCGTCGTAGGCAATGGCCGTGGCGCCGTGGGGCCAGTAGTCGGAGAGGACGGGGAACTCGAAGCCGTTCTCGTCGGACCACTTCTTGTTGGTGAAATGCGTGTCGACGGTGATGACGGCGACCCTGGCATCGAGGTCGTTGAGGGCAGCGAGGCGATCACGAATCGCGCACAGCTCGAACGAGCAGATACCGGAGAACGGGAACGGGATGAAGACAACGAGGCTCCTGTCGCCCTTCAGGTCGTTGAGGCTGTACGGCTCGCGTTCCTGGTCGACGAGCTCGAAGTGCGGCGCGGGGGTTCCGACGGCGAGTGGCATGCGGACTCCTTCTCTGATCGGCGCATTATCCCCGTTCTGGGATCGCCTCGGGCGGGAACCGGCGTACGGCGATGCTGGAGCGGCCGATCAGCCGAGCAGGACTCGTGCCGCCCACCCGACCGGGTCGGACAACTCCTCGAGGCGGGGGAGGTTCTGCGGATCGTCCCAGATCCGGGCGAGCGCCTCCTCGCCCCAGCGTCGCTCCACGTCCCGGCAGAATTGTGCCGCAGTGTCCGCCAGCTCGCGGCGGAATTGGAGCCCGGCGATCTGCGGCAGGTATTGCTCCGATTGGTCCGTCGCAGTCCGGCGCTCCGTGTTGGCCTGCTCGATCCGAGCCAGGTCGGGGAGCATCTCCCCTCCGGCCTTGCCCACGACGTAGTCGCCGTACCCTTCGATGAAGGCAGCGAAGGCTTGGACGGCGCCGAGCTTCTCCTCGTCGGCGGTTGCCTTCAGCAGCTCCGGGGTGGCGGCGTCGTCGCCGAGCAGGTCCTGGAGCTGGCTCGGATCCTCCAAGGCGGTGAGGTTGCCCATCAGGTCGGAGAAGTCGAACTCAACGGTGTCGTAGAACGCCTCGACCTGAGAGACGAAGTGGCCGCGCAGCCATTCGATCTTCATGAGCCGGGCGAACACCATCTCGTGCAGCACGGCCCACAGCCGGACCTGCTGCGGGTCGAGACCGTGCTCGCTTGCGAAGCTCTCCACGTTGGGGACGATCAGATACGGCTGGTCGTGGTCGACCGCTGGTATCCCCGTGTCGAATTGCCCGAGAGCACGATGAGCGAGCACTCCCACCAACGTTCCCGCCTGCATCCCGAGCAAGGCGGGACCCATGGGCTCGAGCATCGCCTCCAGGCCACCGAAGGCTTCTCCGCCGGAGGGCGCCCCGCTGGAGAACTTGCCGGAGAGCGGTTCGACGAGCACCTTGAAGGTTTGCTGGTTGTCGGCGGCCCACGTGGCCCGGTCGGTGGGGTTGAGCTCGCCCGGGGACGGGGCGGGAAGGTCGGAGACCGCGCCGATGCGCACTTCGGCGGCGTGGGCGAGCTCCAGGTACTCCTCGCTGAGGCTCGGATCGATCGGCTCCCGCTCGCCGGCGAGGTTCTTGGTGATCTCGCGTGCCAGCTTCCAGTTCACCGGCCCGGAGGACTGGAACAGTTGGAAGAGCTGGGAGAAGAGATCGTCGCCTTCGGTCATGACTATCTACACGTCGTCTGGTCGCGCTCCAAGGGTAACCGTCACCGTTTGGGGGTCTCCGTCGCGGAGAATGTCGAGGCGGACGGTTTCTCCGACCCGGTGCAGACGGAGCTGGATGATCAGCTCCTGCATCGTGGTGACGTCGATCCCGGCGATGGCGACGATGACGTCGTCCTGTTCCAGTCCGGCGAGGTCGGCCGGCCCCGCCTCTTCGACGCTGTCGACGATCGCCCCGGCCGGAACGGTGGCTCCATCCTCGCCGGTGGCGGTGTAGTCGCCGCCGACGATGCCGAGATAGGAGTGTCTCACCTCCCCGGTAGCGATGATCTCCGAGGTGACCCGCTGTACCAGGTCGACCGGGATGGCGTAGCCGATGCCCTCGGCCCCGGCGTCGCTCAGCCCGATGGCGGAGGTGATCCCGATGAGGCGCCCTTCTTCGTCGACCAGGGCGCCCCCGCTGGAGCCGGAGGTGATGGGAGCGTCGGTCTGCAGCATGCCGAACAGGGTGCTGTTGTCCTCGAAGTCGACGCGGCGAGACAGGGCGCTGAGGACGCCGACGGTCAGCGATGCGCCCCCGCTCTGGCCGAGCGGGTTGCCGAGCGCGATGGTGACCTGGCCGATCGCAAGCTCATCGGCCGAACCGATCTCGATGGGCACGAGTCCGTCGGCGTCGACCGAGAGCACCGCGAGGTCGGTGTAGGCGTCGCTTCCCACCACCACCGCGTCGTAGACCCGGCCGTTCTGCAGCACCACCCGGGCGGCGTCTGTGCCCTCGATGACGTGGTGATTGGTGGCGATGTAGCCGTCTTCGAGTACGACGCCCGATCCGCTCCCGGTGAGGGTCAGCTCGCCGTCGGAGAGATCGCCGACTTCAACGGTCACGATCGACGGGTTGACCTTTACCCACACGGCCTCGGCGAGCCTGACGTTCTCGATGTCGAGTGGTTCCTGCTGGATGATGACCGGCGCCGCGGTCGTGGTGGTGGGCAGTGGCTCGGCGACGTCCTCGGCAGTGGAGAAGAAGCCGGCGAAGGTCAGGATCCCGATGGTGACGAGCGACCAGACGACGGCCGCGAGGAAGGCGATGATCCCGGTGCCGATGGGGGAGCGCTGCCGCTCGACCGGCTGCGGCTCGACCGAATACGCAAACGTGTCGGGTCCCAGGGGAGGCACCTGCTCCATCCAGGGCGACACGTGCCCGGTGGTGTCGGCTGGGGGCGTTGTCGACCGAGGATCGCTGCCGTGGGTAGGGTGCTCCACGAGCGGATTGTATGTCTCGAGGCGACCTATCCCGGTGGGTGGACCTTGTATCGGTTTCTGCGGAACCGATCGACGCCGACGCGCTCGTCGGGTCGGTCTCCCGGCCCGAGAGCGGTGCGGTGGTTCTGTTCCTCGGCACCGTGCGCAATCACTCGCCGGGCCGGGAGGGGGTGACCCGCCTGGAGTACGAGGCGTACACGGAGCACGTCGAGGCCAAGATCGCCGAGATCGTCGTCGAGGCACGGAGTCGGTGGCCGCTGGAGGCGGTGGCCGCCGTCCACCGCGTCGGCTCCCTCGATGTGGGCGAGACTTCGGTGGGGGTGGCGGTGTCCGCAGGGCACCGTGTGGATGCGTTCCCCGCCGCCCGGTTCATCATCGACGAGCTCAAGGCGCGGGCGCCGATCTGGAAGAAGGAACACTGGGCGGGCGGCGCCGAGTGGGTGCGGGAGGACCATCATCCGGAGTGAGCTCGTTGCGCTCCTCGCCGACCCGGAGCCGTTCCTCACCCATGACGACCCGGCAATCCGTCGCCTCGCCGTGGCGCTGGTCGGTGCGGGCGGGCTCTTGGTCTCCGACGCCGATCCGATGGTGCGTGCAGCTGCAGCCGAGGCCGCGGGTGCCGAGTTGCTCACCGAGGCTCGAACCGACGCCGACGACGACGTGCGGGAGGCGGTGGCCACCGCCTACGGCGAGCTTGGGGATCCGGGCGCGGTCGACTGGCTCATGGATCGGGCGAGCAACGATGAGGACCAGCTGGTGCGGGAAGCGGCGGTCGCTGCCCTCGGGGCGATCGGCGATGACCGGGCGGTGCCGTTGCTGCTCGACCTCGTTGCGGATGGGCCGCCCCGGGTGCGGCGTCGGGCGGTTGTGGCGCTCACCGTGTTCGACGACCCGGCCATCGAGCCGGCCATCCGAGGGGCGGCGCGGGACCGCAACCCGGGGGTCAGGGAAGCGGCGGAGATGGTGGTGGGAAGAGACGCTTCGTCTCCCCCGCAGCGCGGGGGAGAAGCGGCGGAACCGTAGGGTCCGCCGCAGAGGGGGT
>CAYQZO010000093.1:6511-7121 GCA_964421925.1 uncultured Acidimicrobiaceae bacterium | reverse complement strand
CATCAACACCCGCGACGAGCCGCATGCCGACGCCGAGCGCTACCGGCGGCTCCACGTGATCGCCGGGGATTCGAACATGTCCGAGTACGCCACGTACGTGAAGGTGGGGGCGACCGCGGCGCTGTTGCAGATGCTCGAGGCCGACGTGGTCTTCAGGGACATGACCCTGGAGAACCCGATTCGGGCCATCAGGGAGATCTCTCACGACGCGACCTGCCGGCGCCCGGTGCGTCTGGCCAACGGCCGGGAGCTCTCCGCCCTCGACATCCAGTGGGAGTACCTGGAGCGCGTGATGCGATTCTCCCGCACGGTCGGCTTCCCTCCCCAGGTGGAGCAGGCGGTTGGGATGTGGGAGCACCTGCTCACCGGCCTGGAAAAGGATCCGATGTCGCTCACCCGCGAGGTGGACTGGGTGATGAAGCTGCACCTGATCGAGGAGTACCGGCAGCGACACGATCTGGCCATGTCCTCGGCCCGGCTCGGCTTGCTCGACCTGGCCTACCACGACGTGAACCGGAACCGCGGCCTGTACTACGTGCTGGAGCGCCGCGGGATCGCCGAGCGGGTGATCACCGACCGGCAGATCGAGGATGCAATGACGACGCCGCCG
>CAYQZO010000093.1:0-6501 GCA_964421925.1 uncultured Acidimicrobiaceae bacterium | reverse complement strand
GACCACCCGGGCCCGGCTGCGCGGGTCGTTCATCAAGGCCGCCAAGGCGAAGAAGCGCGACTTCACCGTCGACTGGGTCCATCTGAAGCTGAACGACCAGGCCCAGCGCACCGTGCTGTGCAAGGACCCCTTCCGCGGCGTCGACGAACGGGTGGACAAGCTGATCGAGAGCTTGTAGCCGATCTTCGATCGGCTACAAGCGGAATCAGGTATCAGGTACTTGGTACCTGATACCTGATACCTAATACTTGCCCCATGCAGAAGGTCATCGAACGGATCCTCAACCTGCTGGCGTTCTTGCTCACCGTGGACCATCCGGTGACCGCCGAGGAGATCCGCTTCACCGTCGCCGGTTACGACGCCAAGAGCGACGAGGCCTTCCGCCGTACTTTCGAGCGCGACAAGGAGCTGCTCCGATCCATCGGCGTCAAGCTCGACCTGGTCGCTACCGACCAGTTCGAGGTCGAACAGGGGTACGTGGTCGCCGACTACGCCCTCGCCGATCCGGGGCTCACCGAAGAGGAGCGAGCCGCCCTGGCACTGGCTGCCCAGGCGGTGCGCTTCGGGGGCCAGCCCGCGGGCCCCGAAGCCGTCCTCAAGCTCGGTGGCGCTCTCGCCGGGGACACCACGGTGCCGATCGGTGCCGATCTCGGGGCAGAGGCCGACACCGTCGCTGACGCCTTCTCCGCTGTCACCGAGCGCCGCCCGCTCAACTTCGAGTACCGGGACCGCACCCGCACCATCCACCCCTACGGCCTCGTCCACCGCCGCGGACACTGGTACCTGGTCGGCCCCGAGTCCGGTGGCGAGGTGAAGGTGTACCGGCTGGACCGGGCAGGGGGTCTCTCCATCGGAGGCCCGGGCGGGTTCGAGCGCCCGGCCGGATTCAAGGCAAGGGAGGCGGTGGCCAGCCACCCGTGGGACCAGGGGGAGGAGGGGGTGATCGCCACCATCCGGTTCGATCCCGAGGTCGCCTGGATCGCGGAGCGAGAGCTCGGTTCGACCGGTGCGCTGACACGTCACGGCGACGGCGCGCTCGAGGCAACCTTCGAGGTCGGGGCCACCGGCCCCCTCTTCGGATGGCTGGTGGGTTTCGAGGATCGGGCACGGCTGGTCAGCCCCGAGCACCTGGTGACCGACTACATCGCCCTGGTGGGTGGATGACCACCCGCCGCACCGCCCAGCGGCTGAACCGGCTGCTCGCCGCCCTGCCCTGGTTGATCGAGAACCCGGGTGCCACCGTCGACGAGGTGGTCGAGCGGTTCGACTACGACCGGGATCAGCTGGCCAAGGACCTGGCGACCGTGTTCGTTTGCGGGCTGCCCGGGTACGGGCCGGGCGATCTGATGGTCGCCTACATCGACGAGGACGAAGTCGTGGTGGAGATGGCCGACTACTTCTCGTCCCCGATCCGGCTCACCGCGGTCGAGGCCCTCGGCTTGCTCGCCGCGGGCCGGGCCCTCCTCTCCTCGGGCCAGGGACCGGCGGCCCTGGAGAGCGCCGTCGAGAAGTTGCAGCGCGTCGTGATCCCCGACGTGGATGAAGCCATCGCCGTCGAGCTGCCGGAGCCGCCGCTGGTCGCCGAGCTGCGCCAGGCCGCCTCCGCGGGATCCGTCACCCGCATCGAACACGTCTCGATGGCGACGGGAAAGCTCACCACGAGGGACATCGAGCCCTGGACGGTGTTCTCGACGCTTGGCAACTGGTACGTCTCGGCATGGTGCCGCATGGTCGAAGCGGAGCGGGTCTTCCGGATCGACCGCATCCGATCGGCAGTTCCGACCGGCGACGGCTTCGAGCCGATCACCGACCCCCCACCTCCCGAGGTCCGGTACACACCCAATGAGGGCGACGTCACCGTGACCATTCGCCTGGCCCCCGAAGCGGCCTGGGTGGCCGAGCACTACCCGGTCGAGGTGATCGGGGTGGACGAGGACGGGACGACCATTCGGATGAGCGTTTCCGATCCCCTGGTGGCCGCCCGACTGATGGTCAGACTGGGCGATTCCGCACAACTGATTGAGGGCGCAGAGGCGGCTGCAGCCACCGAGGAACTCCGCTCCCGCATCCTGGCGCGCTACGCGAAGTGACTACGGCGAAATAGTCATTCAGACCCGCTCACCGGTGCCGATGACTTACTCGACGCTGGCAACGGAGTTACCAGGAATGACCACCATCCGAACCACCTGCCCGTCTTGCGGGGACGTAGAGCTCACCGTCGAGGACGTCGGCCTGGAGATGGCGATCGGCGCCGAAGAGGGCCGCTACCGCTTCGAGTGCCCGTTCTGCGGCACCATGCAGCGGCGCCCGGCGAGCCGCAGGGTGGTGAGCGTGCTCCTGGCGACGGGGGTCTCCTACGAGATCGTGGCCACGGCGAGTCCCATCACCGAGGACGAGATCGAAGAGTTCGTGGCCGCCCTCGACGGGAACGACTGGTTCAGGGAAGTAGCGAGTTTCGACTGAAACGGGCAGAGCGAGCAGGGCCACCTGGCGCCTTCGGGTTTTCACCCGAAGGCGCTTTCGGTTTATCACCTACCAGCTGCCAGCAAGCCCGCTGATCGCTCAGACCCCCTACCATCGCGCCCATGGGCAGCCTGTCCCTTGGAGAGATCCTGGTCATCCTGGTGGTGATCCTGCTCGTGTTCGGGCCGCGTCGCCTCCCCGAGATCTCCCGACGCGCCAGTGAGCTGGTAGCCAAGGCCCGGCAGGCAACCACCTATGTCTCGTCGGCCATCAACTCCGACTATGCGGAGGCGATGCAACCCATCAAGGAGTTGAAGCACGAGATCGACGGCCTCAAGGGCGACGTAACCAACGCAATCACCTCCTTCTCGGAAGTGGACAAGCCGGATCCGGCCGAGCCAACCGAGCAATGACCGACGCCCGGGCGTCGTTCGTCGACCATCTCGACGAGCTGCGCAGTCGCCTCATCAAGTCGTTGATCGCGGTCGGCGTCGGAACGGTCATCGCTTACGCCTTCAACGAGCAGATCCTGGAGCTGCTGGTCAGGCCCTATGAGGCCGCGGTCCCGGACTCCGACCTGGTGTTCTTCCGTCCCACCGAGGCCTTCTCCCTCGTCATGCGGCTCAGCCTGTGGGGCGGTTTCATCATCGCGAGCCCGGTGATCCTGTACCAGGTGTGGCGCTTCGTCGCTCCCGCGCTCACCCCCCGGGAGAAGAAGTGGGCAATCCCCCTCAGCGTCGTCTTCACGCTGCTCTTCCTCGCCGGGGTCGTCGTCGGCTACTGGGCGCTGGAGCGCGGCCTCGGCTTCCTGCTCGGCTTCGGGGGTGACACCCTCCAGCCCCTCATCGGGTCCGAGTTCTACTTGCGCTTCGCCATGCGCTTCATCCTGGCCTTCGGGATCTCGTTCGAGTTCCCGGTGTTCATCTTCGCCGCGGCGGCCTTCGGGGCGGTGAGCAGCCGGCAGCTCCGCTCCAACCGGCGCTGGGCGGTGCTGATCATCGTCGTGTTCGCTGCGGTCATCACTCCATCGGGCGATCCGCTCACGTTGATGCTGCTTGCCGTTCCCATGTACCTGCTCTACGAGGCGGCGATCCTGGCGGTCCGCTTCATCTTGAAGAAGTAGAGATGGTTCTGTGATCGAATCCGAGGGCGAAGCCCATCCCCGTCCGATTGCCGAACCATCATTGAGCTACCAGCTGCCAGCTGCCAGCCGCCGGCCCGGCCAGGAGTTCCTCGACCGTCAGCCCTTCACCCCCGACCGGTTCCAGATCGAGGCCGTGGAGGCGATCGACCGGGGGGAGTCGGTGGTGGTGACCGCACCGACCGGCTCCGGGAAGACCCTGATCGCAGAGGCCGCCGTGGCCGGAGCCCTCGAGCGCGGTGTGCGCGCCTTCTACACCACGCCCATCAAGGCGCTGTCCAACCAGAAGTTCGGCGACTTCATCGCCGCGTACGGGCCGGACCGGGTCGGCCTGCTCACCGGGGACAACACCATCAACGGCGACGCGTCCATCGTGGTGATGACGACCGAGGTGCTGCGCAACATGATCTATGCCGGATCGGACGCCCTCGACGACCTCGGTGTCGCCATCCTGGACGAGGTCCACTACCTGCAGGACCCGTACCGGGGCTCGGTGTGGGAGGAGGTGATCATCCACCTACCCGCCCGGGTGCAGGTGGTCAACCTGTCGGCCACCATCTCGAATCCGAGGGAGTTCACCGGATGGGTGGAGAGCCGGAGGGGCCCGACGGCACTCATCGAGGAAACCCACCGCCCGGTGCCGCTCGAGTCGACCTACCTGCTCTCCGACCGCTACCACAACTACGCCCTCGAGCGACTCCCGGTGTTCGCCCCCGACGGGGAGCGGGCGAACCCGAAGGTGGTCAATCTGGTGCGCAAGGGGCGGGGCCGCCGGGCGCGCTTTGCCACACCGCGCCGCATCGAGGTCGCCGAACACCTCGCCCAGCACGGATTGCTGCCCGCGATCTACTTCATCTTCTCCCGGGTGGGGTGCGATGCGGCGGCGAGCTCGGTCGCCGAGGCCGGGCTCGGCCTGACCAGCGCCGCCGAAAGGGACGAGATCCGGAGGATCAGCATCGAGCGAACCGCTCACCTCGCCGCCGACGACCTCGACGTTCTCGGCTTCGACTCGTGGCTCGCCATCCTGGAGCGAGGCGTAGCGGCCCACCACGCGGGGATGGTCCCGGCCTTCAAGGAGACGGTCGAGGAGCTGTTCACCGCAGGCCTGGTCAAGCTCGTCTTCGCCACCGAGACCCTCGCCCTCGGCATCAACATGCCGGCCAAAGCGGTCGTCCTCGAAGAGTTCTCCAAGTTCACCGGCGACGGCCACGAGCTGCTCCGCGCCGGGGACTACACACAGCTCACCGGACGTGCCGGGCGGCGCGGCATCGACTCGCGGGGTACCGCGGTGGTCCTGTACAGCAGGTACGTTCCGTTCTCCACCGTCGTCGACACGGCGCGGGCGGGGAGCCACCCGCTCGTGTCCTCGTTCGATCCTTCCTACAACATGGCGGTCAACCTGGTGGGCAACTACCCGCAGCATCGTGCCGAGGAGCTGCTCCAGGCCTCGTTCGCCCAGTACCGGGCCGAGAGTCGTCGCCGGGAGGTGGAGGATCGGATCGACGAGCTCACCGAGCAGATCGCGCGGTACACCGAGGCCATGGCCTGTGATCGGGGCGACGCCCTCGAGTACTTCAGGTCGCAGGGAGGAGACACCGAGGCGGCGGCGCTGCAGCGATTCGCCCGCTCACTCCATGCCGGGGACGTGCTCACCGGCTTGGATAGCGACCGATGGGTGCTGCTGGCCAGAGGCTGGGGCGGGTCTCCCCGTCTGCTCTTGCTCTCCGAGAGTGGCTCGACCCGCAAAGTGCGCCCCGACCAACTCACTGGCGCCACCAGCCACGCAGGCACCATGACCCTCGAAGAGCCGATCACGACACGGGACAAGCGCTACCTGAGATCTACCGCGGCGGCGCTGCTGGCATGGGTGCCGTCCGGTGAGCCGCGTCCTGCGATCGGCCCCGGCCTCGCCGTGCATCCGGTAGCAGCCTGCCCGGACGTGGAGACCCACCGCTCGTTCTTCACGCGGGCCCGGCGGGCGGAAAGGGAGCTGCGCCGGCTGCGCTCCCGTCTCGAGCGGCGTCACGACGATCTCCTCGAGCGGTTTCGCGACCGCCTGACGGCGCTCGGCGAGCTCGGCTACGTCGATCGGTGGTCGTTGACGCGGCGTGGCGAACAGCTGCGCACCGTGTACAACGAGATGGACCTGCTCGTCGTGGAAGCGGTGAACCGCGGCATGTTCGATGACCTCTCGCCCGCCGAATTCGCCGCACTCACCTCGATCTTCACCTATGAGCCGCGGCGCAACGACCCGGCCGATACCCGCATGGTCGGACGGGTCGCCGAGCGGGTTGCCGCGGTGGAGGGCGTGTGGGAGGAGCTGACCGCCATCGAGGTCGGCGCAGGGGTGGAGCCGACCCGCGGTCCGCAACCCGGTTTCGCCGGTCTCGCTCACGCCTGGGCCCTCGGCGCTTCCCTCGACGAGCTGTTCGGCGACGACGACTTCGCCGCCGGTGACTTCGTGCGCAACGGGCGCCAGTTGCTCGACCTGATGCGTCAGCTCCGCGATGGCTTCCCGGCGATCAGTGGAACCGCGGCCAAGGGCATCGCCGCGGTGGACCGGGGCGTGGTCGCCAGCGGGGGACGGCTGTGACCGCCTGGTGGGTGGTGGTGAATCCGGCGGCGGGGAGAGGGACGGACCTCGGGGCCAGGACCCGGCACGCTCTGGACCAGACCGGGCTCGACTACCAGGTGGCAGAGTCGGCGACGCCCGAAGCCGTCATGGAAGTCGTCGCCGCCGGAATCGATGCCGGGTTCACCGACTTCGCCTCGGTGGGCGGCGACGGAACTGCCCATCTCGTGGTCAACGCCATGATGGCCCACGGCTGGGACGAGCCGCCGACGCTCGCCATCCTCCCCGCCGGGTCCGGGAGCGACTTCATCAGGACGTTCGCCCT
>CAYQZO010000092.1:0-7163 GCA_964421925.1 uncultured Acidimicrobiaceae bacterium | reverse complement strand
TGATCCATCCCGGTGGCCGGGGCACCCGTCCCCAGATCGGCGACGAGGACATCCGCCAGTGGCTGCTCGATCTCGCCGCCGGCGACACGCTCATGACCAGCGTGTGCACCGGCTCGCTCGTCTTCGCCGACGCCGGGCTCCTCGACGGCATGCCCGCCACCACCCATTGGGGAAACCTCGACGACCTCGCCAACCTGGGAACCGACATCGAGGTTCGCCCGGACGACCGCTTCGTCGACAACGGCTCGGTTATCACCGCCGCCGGCGTCTCCGCCGGCATCGACATGGCGCTCCACCTGGTGTCCCGGCTCCACTCCCCCGAACGCGCCCGTGAGGTCCGCCGCTACATCCAGTACGACCCCGACCCGCCGGTGTGAGCCGGGCCCGGCGTCGGCGCAACGCGTAGAGTGCCGCCGTGGATGGACCGGCGTTCGACGGGTTCATGTCCTACAGCCATGCGGGGGATGAGCTGTTGGCGCCACGGCTGCAGTCTGGGTTGCAGCGGTTCGCCAAGCCGTGGTGGAGACGGCGGGCGGTGCGCATCTTCCGTGACGACGCCTCGCTGACCGCCAACCCCCACCTGTGGGCCTCGATCACGGACGCGTTGGACGACTCTGGCTGGTTCATCCTGTTGCTCTCCCCCGATGCGGCCGCTTCTTCGTGGGTGAACCGGGAGGTCGAGTATTGGCTGGAGCACAAGGACCCGGCCCGGATCATCCCGGTGCTCACCGAGGGCGACCTGGGCTGGGTCGACGGCAACCTCACCGGTGACGTGCCCCCGGCGCTTCATGACGTCTTCTCCGACGAGCCCCGCTGGGTGGACCTGCGCTTTGCCCGCACCGAGGAGCAGCTCGACCTGAGCAACTCGTCATTTCGAGCCGCAGTCGCCGACATCGCCGCCCCGCTGCGGGGTGTGGCCAAGGACGAGCTCGAATCCGAAGAGGTCCGCCAGAACCGGCGCACGATTCACACCGCCTGGGCAGCCGGGATCGGCCTGGTTGTCCTGGCGATCGCGGCCGGCTCATTGGCGGTGTACTCGGCCTCCCAGCGCGCCATCGCCCAGGACAACGAGGCACAGGCGATCGCCTTTGCCTCGCAGCTTGTGGACTACGTGACGCAGCGTGACGTGACCGCCGCTCCTACCAGCGAGGACGTCATCCCCGACCTCGGGCCGGCGAGTCATCGATATCGCCCGGACCCGCCCGTCGACGCACGTCTCGATTTCCTGCAGGAGAGCTGCCACGAGGGGCCATGCACTCGCGACGCCGCCTTCGTCGATCCCGAACTGGGGCTCCGCACCGGCGTGTGGCACGCCTTCGAGCCGTTCCACATCCGGCACGGCTTCCCCGCGACCGGACCCGCAGAGGAAGTGGGACCGCCCGGCGTGACGCTCCGCGTGTACGTCCGAAGGACCGACGGGCCGGAGCTCGCTCCCGGCGTCTTCCCGCTCGGGCAGTGGTTCCGATACATGCCCGACTACGTCGTCCGGGAGGCCTCCGACCGGTGCGGTCCGGGGTATCAACACCAGACCGAGCCGGTGGATTGCGACAGCTACGTCCACGACTTCCCGGATGGACTGCCCCCGGGGCGCTACAGCTTCTTCGTGGAATGGCGCGCTCCATGCCAGATGTGGGTCGAAGCCAGCGTGTGTGACCAGCCCTCCAACATCATCAGCCTGTTCGACTCGCAGGTCGACTCGCCCTTCCTCCACGAGACCTACGAGGAACCCCCCGAATACACGTGGCCGCACGACTTGTGGGCGGAGGCCGAGCCGATCCCGTGACGCCGGTACGCTCTGCGCCCAATGGCCAACGAATTCCGACTGCCCGACATCGGCGAGGGGCTGACCGACGCCGAGATCGTGGAATGGCACGTCGAGGTGGGTGACACCGTCGCCGCCGACCAGGCGCTCGTCGACGTGGAGACCGCCAAGGCGGTCGTCGAGATCACCACGCCGTTCGCCGGGGTCGTCCTGTACGTGGGAGGAGCCGACGGCGACACCGTCGAGGTGGGCGACGTCCTGTTCGTGGTGGGCGAGGCGGGAGAAGAATGGGAGCCAGGTGCCGGCGACCAGCTATCAGCGACCAGCCCGCATGCCGCGCCTGCCGAGGCGCCGGCCCCGTGCTCGGTAAAGGCGATCCCCATGGTGCGCAAGCTGGCCAAGGAGCACGGCGTCGACCTGGCCGCGATCACCGGGACAGGGAGCGGCGGCGCCATCACCCGCGACGATGTCCTCGCCGCCGTCGGCGACGCCCGCGAGGAGCGGGTCCCGATGTCCCGGATGCGGCGCACCATCGCCGACAACCTCACCCGCTCCTGGCAGGAGATCCCCCACGTCACCGTGTCCGCCACCGTGGACGCCACCAAGCTGCTCGATGCTCACGCCAAGGCCAAGGCCGACGGCCCGTTCCCGCTGGAGGCCCTTATCGCCCGGGCCGTCCTTCCCCTCCTCGTCGAGTACCCCGAGTTCAACGCCTCGCTCGACGGCGACGACGTCATCTACAAGAAGCACTACGACCTCGGCTTCGCCGTCCACACCGAGGAGGGCCTGCTCGTGGTGGTGACCAGGGACAGCGAGGCCAGGACCACCGAGGAGCTCGCCGCCGAGATCGTCGACCTCGCCACCAAGGCCAAGGACCGCAAGCTGCAGCCCGACGACGTCGCCGGCCAGACCTTCACCATCTCCAACATCGGTGCCCTCGGCGCCGGCGGGGGTACCCCGATCATCCCCCTCGGCACGACCGCCATCCTCTCCTTCGGTCGGGCCAAGGAGGCCCCGGTGGTGCGTGACGGCGAGGTCGCGGTCTCCACGGTCGCGCCCATCAACCTGTCCTACGACCACCGCCTCATCGACGGCGCCCTCGGCCAGCGGTTCCTGGCCGGCCTGGTCGACAACCTGGAGAACTTCGAGGCCTAGGGCCCTAGACGCCTGAGCCCGAGCTGTGGTCACCTGGCGTCGAGCACCATGGACACGCTGCGGGGGCGCGCCGCCGCCACGACCGAGGCCGGGGGGTGGGGTTACGACGCCTTCATCTCCTACGCCCACGACTCGGACGGCGAGCTCAGCACCCGGCTGCAGCGCGCCGTGCAGCGGTTCGCCAAGCCGTGGTGGAAGCGACAGTCGCTGCGCCTGTTCCGTGACGATGCCTCCCTCGGCGCCAACCCACATCTGTGGGGATCGATCGCCGCGGCCATGGACGACAGCGCCCGGCTCGTCGTGCTGCTGTCCCCCGAGGCAGCCGCCTCCCGATGGGTCGACCGTGAGGTGGAGTACTGGCTCGAGCACCGCGAGCCGGAGCGAATCATCCCGGTCCTCACCCGGGGCAGCTTCGCCTGGGCCGGTACCGACTTCCAGTCCGACGCCGCCCCGCCCGCCCTCCAGGGCGCCTTCCGGGAGGAGCCCCGTTGGGTCGATCTGCGTGACGATCGGCTCGAGGATGGCGTGGCCGACATCGCCGCTGCTCTGCATGGCGTCGCCAAGGACGAGCTGGTCTCCGAGGAGCTCAGGCAGCACCGGCGCACGATCCGCATCGCCGTTGCCGCCGGCGTGATCCTGCTGCTCACCGCGATCGCCGCAGCCGCGGCCGCGGTGTACGCCATCGGGCAGCGGAACGAAGCCACCGCGTTCGCCCGGGAGATGGTCGACTTCGCCCGCCAGCTGGAGAGCTCGGATGCCGCCCCACCGGGGAGCAGCTATGTCCGCGCCGACGTACGCGGCTATCCGCTTCCGCCGGCCGATGCGCCGCCCCAGACGCCCCGGCTCGACTTCCTGACCGACACCTGCGTGTCGGGCTTGCCCTGCTTCCGCCGCGCCATCATGCGCCACCCGGACGAGCCCCTGTCGGCGCTGGTGTGGGTCGCCTACGAGCCGTTCCACATCCGCCACGGCTTCATCAACGAATCCGCCGATCCGCTGCTGCCCGAATCGTTGCGCAGGACCTACGACGTCGAAGTCTTCGTCACCCGAAGGGAGGGGCCGCCGCTCGACGACGGGGCCTTCGAGATCGGCACCACGTACCGGTTCACCAGCGATGCCCTGGTCCGCGTCACCACCGACCGGTGCGGGCCCGGCTACCGCACCCAGAGCGAAGTCCTGCCCTGTGACCAGTTCGTCCACGAGTTCGCCCACGGCCTCCCGCCCGGTCTCTACGACTTCTGGGTGGAGTGGCAGGCCCCGTGCTCGGCGTGGACGAGCGAGGCGCTGTGTGACCTCCCCGATGAGAGCCTTACCCTGTTCACCTCGTCGGCGCGGCTGCCCTTCTTCCACGAGACGTTCACCGAGAGCCGCCTGGAGGAGATGTTCGGTGAGTACGACCCCGACGGCGAGGTGTGGACCTCGGAGGACGCGCTGCTCCTCCCTTGAACCGGCTACCTGAGCTGGAAGGCCACCATGGGGAGCTGCTCCATCGTCTGTCGCCACGTCACGCCCGTGGGTTCCCCTTCCACCCCGGCCAGCTCCAACATGGCTCGCGCTGCTCTGGGGTGCTCCCGCTCGTACTCCTTCATGATCCCGACGGCTTCGGCGACGGGCACGATGCGCTGGCGGACCCGGCGGCGACGGGACCCGACGTAGATGGCGGCGGCCGGGTACTTGTCGATGTTCTTGAACCAGTCCGATCGGCGCCCCCGCGCCGGCACCACGAAGTACTCGTTGGTCTCCTTGTCCCGGTACAGCGCCTCCACCGCGGTGACGTAGGTCTTGCCCGAGGTGCGCCCCTCGTGCTCGATCCCGATGATGCGCCGCCCGAACAAGAATCCGACGCGCCATCGGAAGAACCAGCTCGGTATGCGGACGAAGCCGGCCTTCCACTTCTCTCGTCGGGTCAACGCCATTGCGGAGCCGAGCCTACCGACCGGCCTCGACGCGCTCGATCCCCTCCGAGTAGGCCTCGATGGGCGGGCAGGAGCATGTGATGTGGCGGTCCCCGTAGGCATTGTCGATGCGACTCACCGGCACCCAGTACTTGTCCCGGCGCAGCGACTGCACCGGGTAGGCGGCCGTCTCCCTCGAATAGGCCCGGTCCCAGTCGTCGGAGACAACGTTCTCCGCCGGGTGGGGAGCGTTGGCCAGCATGGAGTCGGCGTGGTCGACCTCGCCGGCGGCGATGGCGTCGATCTCGCCCTTGATGGCGATCATGGCCTCGCAGAAGCGGTCGAGCTCGTACCGCGGCTCGGACTCGGTGGGCTCGATCATCAGCGTCCCCGCCACCGGGAACGACATGGTGGGCGCGTGGAACCCGTAGTCGACGAGGCGCTTGGCGATGTCCTCGTTGGTGACGTCGGTGTCGTGCTGGATGCCCCGGATGTCGATGATGCACTCGTGGGCAACCAGCCCGTTGGCCCCGGTGTACAGCACCGGATAGTGCGGGGCGAGGCGGGCGGCCACGTAATTGGCGTTCAGGATGGCCACCTCGGTGGCCTGGCGCAGGCCGACCTCCCCCATCATGGCGATGTAGGCCCAGGAAATGGGGAGGATCCCCGCCGAGCCCCATGGCGGCCAGGCCACCGCTCCCACCGGCGAATCGTCGCCGAGGGGATAGCCGGGGAGGAACGGAGCGAGGTGCTGCCGGACCGCGATCGGCCCCACCCCGGGTCCGCCGCCGCCGTGGGGGATGGCGAAGGTCTTGTGCAGGTTGAGGTGGGAAACGTCGCTGCCGAACAAGCCGGGCTCGGCGATCCCCACCATTGCGTTGAGGTTGGCGCCGTCGAGATAGACCTGTCCCCCCGCGTCGTGGACGATGTCGCACACCTCGACGATGGCGTCCTCGAACACCCCGTGGGTGGAGGGATAGGTCACCATGATCGCCGCCAGCTCGTCGGCGTGCTCGGCGGCCCGGTTGCGCAGGTCCTCGACGTCGATGTTGCCGTCCTCGTCGGTCTTGACCACCACCACCCGCAAACCAGCCATGGTGGCCGACGCCGGGTTGGTGCCATGGGCCGAGGCCGGGATGAGGCACACGTCGCGGTGGCCCTCGCCGATGGATTCCTGGTAGGCCTTGATGGCGAGGAGGCCGGAGAACTCCCCCTGTGCTCCGGAGTTGGGCTGGAGGGACACCGCGGCGTACCCGGTGATGTCGGCGAGCCAGGCCTCCAGATCGGCGATGAGTTGGGCATACCCCTCTGCCTGGTCGAGCGGGGCGTAGGGGTGGAGGTCGGAGAAGCCCTCCCAGGTGACCGGGATGAGCTCGGTGGCGGCGTTCAGCTTCATCGTGCACGACCCGAGCGGGATCATGGAGCGGTCCAGGGCGATGTCGGCGTCCTGGAGACGGCGCAGGTAGCGCATCAGCTCGGTCTCCGAGTGGTAGCGGGAGAACACGGGGTGGGTCATGAACTCGCTGCCCCGCACCAGCGCCTGCGGGATGCCGCTGGCGGCGTCGCCGTGCACGTCGGCGTCGACGCCGAACACCAGCAACAGCCGGTTCACGGTGTCGGCGGTGGTGGTCTCGTCGAGGGAGATGCCCAGGGTGACCTCGTCGATGCGGCGCAGGTTGATCCCGGCGTCGAGAGCGGTGCCCAGGACGGCGTCGGCGTCCTCCACGGTGACCGCGATGGTGTCGAACCAGGTGTCGTGGAGCAGGGCGAAGCCGCCCTCGAGCAGCCCCGCGGCGAGGGACGAGGTGAGTTCGTGGACCCGGAGGGCGATGGCGGTAAGGCCGTCGGGTCCGTGGTACACCCCGTACATGCCGGCGATGTTGGCCAGCAGCACCTGGGCGGTGCAGATGTTGGAGGTCGCCTTCTCCCGGCGGATGTGCTGCTCCCGGGTCTGCAGGGTGAGGCGGAGCGCCATCCGGTCCTCGGCATCCTTGGAGACCCCGACCATGCGTCCCGGCAGCTGGCGCTTGTGCTCGTCGCGAGTGGCGATGAAAGCGGCATGGGGCCCGCCGTACATCATGGGAACCCCGAACCGCTGGGAGGAACCCACCACCACGTCGGCGCCCATCTCCCCCGGCGGCGTGAGGAGGGTGAGAGCGAGCAGGTCGGCGGCGACAGCGACCAGGGCTCCGGCGTCGTGGGCGGCGGTGATCGTACGTGTGAGGTCGCGCAGCGCTCCGGTGGTGCCTGGGTATTGGAGCAGCACCCCGAAGGTGCCCTCGGGGATCCCATCATCGGGGTCGGCGACGACGACCTCGAAACCGAGCGGCTTGGCCCGGGTGCGCACCACG
>CAYQZO010000091.1:0-7204 GCA_964421925.1 uncultured Acidimicrobiaceae bacterium | reverse complement strand
GGTGCCGGCGCCGACGTCGGAGCCGGCGTCCGCCTCGGTGAGGACCATGGACGATCCCCAGTTGCGCTCCAGCATGGGCTTGGTGAAGCGCTCGGCCTGCTCCGGGGTCCCTTCGTGGGCGATCACGCCCGCCATGAGCGCCCCGGTGACGTACAGGTAGATGCCGGCGTTGGCCCCGGCGAACAGCTCCGAGCCGGCCCAGCGCAGCAGCTGGGGCGCACCCGCCCCGCCGTAGCGCTTGGGGAGCCCGAGGAGGTGCCAGCCGCCGTCGTGGAGGGCGGCAAGGGACGCCTTGACCGAGTCGGGGAGGTGCACCTCGCCGTCGACCAGCTCCAGCTTGGTGCGGTCGGCGTCGACGAAGCTGGCGGCGAACTCCTCGCGGGCGAGACGGTCGACTTCACGCAGGATGTCGAGCGAGGTCTCCCGGTCGTACTCCTCGTAGGGCTCCTTGCCGAAGTAGTCCTCGTAGTCGTAGACCTCGAAGAGGTTGAACTCGAGATCGCGCAGGTTGCTCTTGTAGTGGCTCATAACTCCTCTTATCGGTCAACAACAGCCATTGGCGAACCGATATTTTGAGTATACACTCTATTTTTGAACTGAGACTCAAGGTTGGCCATGGCCCGTTACCAGACAGGGATCCGAACCGAGGCGCGCATCGTCGACGCCACCCGAGACCTGCTCTCCGAGGTCGGGTTGGAAGGAACCACCGTGCAGGCCATCTGCGCCCGGGCCGAGGTCCAGCCCGGGTCCTTCTACAACATCTTCTCCTCCAAGGAGCAAGTGCTGATCCAGGTGGCACGGGAGGCGATCCAGGCGGTGGGACCCGACCCCGAGGGCAGCGCCACCGAGACTCTGGAGCAGCTGATCGACGCCTACGTCGCCTTCGTCGTCGACCAGGCCCCCCTGGCCCGGGTCTACCTGCACGTGGCCGCCGCGGCGGCTACGGACAGCTCGGTGTCCCGCCGTTACCTCGCCCACCACAAGGACCGGGTGGGGCGGTTCGCCAGCGCCATGCGCCGCGAGGACTCGAGCCTCACCGACGAGGAGGCCGTGGTTCGCGCCGAGGTGCTGCTCGGTGCCCTGGACGGTCTCGCCTTCCGCTGGCTGCTCGACGAGTCGTTCGAATTCGCCAAGCACGCCCGCATCGCCGCCGAACAGCTCTAGGTTTCCCCCGTGGAATTCGCGCTGCAGACGTCCGGGACCTACGACACGGTCCTCGCCATGGCCCGCTTTGGTGAGGAGCGGGGTCTTCCCGCCATCGCCATACCCGACCACTACCTGATGGCCATGGACGAGGAGCGGGCCAAGACCACGCCCGCCCCCGATGCGTTCGCCCAGCTCGCCGCCCTCGCCAGGGAGACGACCACGATCCAGCTGGCGGTCCTGGTCGCTCCGATCACCTTCCGCCACCCCGCGGTGCTGGTGAAAAACGCGGTCACCATCGACGAGCTGTCCGGAGGACGGTTCGGCCTCGGGGTCGGGACCGGGTGGCTGGACCGCGAGCACGAGGTGTTCGGCTTCGACTATCCGCCGATCGGCGATCGTTTCGACATGCTGGAAGAAGCCATGGGCTACATCACAGCCGCCCTCGCCGACGAGCCCACCGGGTTCTCCGGGTCGCACTACCGCCTGGAGCCCTTCCCCATCGCACCCCGGCCAGTGGGACCGGTGCGGCTGATCATCGGCGGCACGGGTCCCAAGCGAACTCCCTACCTGGCCGGCACCTACGCCGACGAGTTCAACGTGTACCCGGGCGACGACATCGAGGAGCGGATCGAGCGGGCGCGCCGCGCCGCCAAGGAGGCGGGTCGGGATCCGGATGAGCTGCTCATATCGAGCGCGGGGGCGGTGGTGGCGGCGCCGACCGATGGCGAACTCGAAGACCGGCTCGACTCGATCGCCGAGGGGGCGGGCATCACCAGGGAGGAGCTCGCCGCCCACCACGCCCGCCGCCAGACCCCGATCGGAACCTACGACTACCTCCGCGAGTACTTCAGCCGCCTGGAAGGGGCCGGTATCCGGCGCTTCTATCTGCAAGGCTCGGTCGATCCGGGGGAGACCGGGGCCCTGCTCGACGAAATTGCCGGATAACCCGATACGGTTCGGAGCGTGATCACGAAGACCCTGGACGTGAACGGGCCGGTCCGGGTCGTCGACCATGGAGGGGAGGGGGACCTTCTCCTCCTGATCCACGGCCTTGCCGGGTCCGCGGAGACCTGGACCGCGGCCGGCCCCATCCTGGCCGAACACGGGCGGGCGATCGCCGTGGACCTGCTCGGCCACGGTGACACACCGCCTGCCGGGCGCGGCGCCGGCATCGAGGCCAACGCCGAGCACGTCGCCGGGGTCATCGACGCCCTCGGTGCCCGCTCGGCAACCCTTGTGGGCAACTCGATGGGCGGGTTGGTATCGATGGTCGCCGCCGTGGAGAGCCCCGGGTCGGTGGAGCGTCTCGTGCTGGTCAACCCCGCCCTGCCCGTCATCTGGCGTTCCATCCCGGACGCCGAGGTGTGGGTGAAGCTGGCGGGCCCGCTCCTCCCCGTGCTCGGCCCGCTCGGCGTGCGGCTGTACAACCGGGTGCTCCCGCCGGACAGGGCGGTGGAGGATTCGCTCGGCATGGTGGCCGCCGATCACACCACCGTCCCGGAAAAGGCCCGGCAGGCACTCATCGAGCGCAGCGCCGCCAACCGGCGCAACGGGTGGGCAGCAGATGCGCTGTGCGACGCCGACCGGTCGGTGGCGACCTACGTCTTCAACCCGGGCCGGACGAGAGGGGTGATCCACCGCGTCAGCCAGCCCACCCTGCTCATCCACGGGGCCGAGGACCGGCTGGTGTCGACGGCCTCGGCGCGCTGGGCGGCGCGCGAGCGCCCGGACTGGACCTACGTCGAGCTGGAAGGTGTTGGCCACGTCCCCATGCTCGAGGTGCCGGAGACCTTCTCCGCGGTCGCCACCGGGTGGTTGCAGGCGACGCCATGAGGTTCGACTTCGCCGGCATCTACCGGGGGCTGCGCCAGGGGTTGCTCGACCTCGCCCCCGACCTGAGCGAGGCGGAGTGGGCCACCACCGCCCCGGCGACACCGGAGTGGACCGTCAAGGATCTCTACGCCCATCTCGCCGGGGTCGCCGCCGACATCCTGGCGGGCAACATCGTCCTCCCCGGGACCGACGAGTGGACGGCCAAACAGGTCGCCAACCGGGCCGGGCTCACCCCGGAGCAGATCTGTGCCGAGTGGGCGGGCACCGGCCCCGACCTCGAATCCCTCCTCGACGGCGGCCGGGTGGCGGAGCCCGCCATCGACCTGTGGCACCACGATCAGGATGCTCGCAACGCCATCGGCCGGCACGCCAACCGGACGGGCGACGGGCTGCTCCTCGCCCTTCGCTCCGGAAACGTCCTCGGAGCCAAGGTCGTCGACGCCGGGCTCCCGACCCTCGCCATCTCTGTCGACGGCTATGCGCGCGTGTTTGGCGAGGGCGACCCAGAGGTGACGCTGTCGGGCGATCCCTACGAGCTGGCCCGCGCCTTCATGGGTCGACGGTCACAAGACCAGATCCGGGCCTTCGACTGGGACGGGGATCCCGAGCCCTACCTCCCACACTTCGCGGTGTTTCCGGCCCGGGAGACCGATCTGGTCGAGTAGCGACCGGGCCAATGGTCCCTATCGCGAGAACGCACGGGCCGGGGACAATGGGAATTGCCGCCGGGAGGAAGCGCAATGCCCTGGATCGTCATCGGACTGGCCATCGGCCTCGTCGCCGTCGGCGTCGCGGTCGCGGTCGCGCTCGTCGCCGGGCGTCGGGGCACGGACCGCCCGGAGATGAGCGGTGATCAGCTGTTTACCCTCGGCGTGGTCTTCACCGGCACCGGCTTGGCGTTGGCGCTGACCATCAACCTGGGGATGCTCGGGATGATGGCCCTCGGCATCGTCTACATGGCCATGGGGGCCCGCATGAAGCGCGCCGAGGCCGACGACAAACCCAAAGGAATGACATGACCGAACAGATCACCATCCACACCGAGGGGCTCACCAAGCACTACGGCGACGTCGAAGCCCTCGTCGACCTCGACCTCGACGTGCGCGCCGGTGAGGTCTTCGGCTTCCTCGGCCCGAACGGTGCGGGCAAGACGACGCTGATCCGCACCATCCTCGACGAGATCCGGCCCACGGCCGGACGTGCCTCGATCCTCGGCATGGACAGCCACACCCAGTCGGTGGAGATCCGCGACCACATCGGTTACGTCCCCGGCGACCTCTCGATGTACCCGAGCCTGACCGGGAAGGACACGCTCACCTACTTCTCCAACCTGCGCGGCGGCGTGGACTGGGGCTACGTCGACGAGCTGGCCGACCGCCTCGACGCCGACCTCTCCAAGAAGGTGGGCGACCTTTCCTCCGGGAACCGGCAGAAGGTCGGCGTCATCCAGGCGTTCATGAACCGGCCCGATGTGCTCATCATGGACGAGCCGAGCTCGGGGCTCGACCCGCTGATCCAGCGCGAGTTCCAGGCGATGATGCGCGAGGTGGCCGGGGAGGGCCGCACCGTCTTTCTCTCCAGCCACACCCTGTCCGAGGTGCAGCGGGTCGCCGACCGGGTGGGCATCATCCGCCACGGCCGCCTCATCGCCCTCGAGGCGGTGGCCGGCTTGCGGTCGAAGGCGATCCGGCAGGTGGACCTCATCTTCGACTCGGTGGTCGATGCCTCGGTGTTCGAGGGAGTCCCCGGAGTCCGCGAGGTCATCAGCGGTGACCACCACGTCACCCTCTCCTTCGACGGGAACATGGAGACCCTGCTCAAGCTGGCCACCGAGCAGAACACCCTGGTGGACATCACCACCCAAGAGGCGGATCTCGAGGAGATCTTCCTCACCTACTACCGGGACGAGGGGATGGAGGCCTGATGCTGGCCAACGTCTTCACCAAGACCGCCCGCGACTGGTGGCTGTCGATGGCGATCGCGGTGTTCACCCTCGGCATCCTGTTCTTCTTCGGCATGTCGGTGTACAAGGACATCGACCTGTCGGTGTACACCAACCTGCCCGAGGCGTTCCGCAGCCTGTTCGGGATCCCCAAGGACGCCGACGTCGGCAGCCTGGCCTACGGTGCGATCTACTCGGGGTACGGGGCCCTGACGCTCGCCGCTGTGACCCTCGTGCTGGGGGCGGCCTCGATCGCGAGCGAAGAACGCAAGGGAACGATCGGGCTGCTCTTGGGCAACCCGAAGAGCCGGACCTATGTGCTGCTCTCCAAGACCGGAGCGCTGGTGGTGCTCACCGCGTTCGGGTCGCTGGTCCTGTGGGCGGTGGGCCGAGCAGCGCCGGCGGTCTTCGACGTCAGCATCTCCGGGATCCACGTGGAGGCACTCGTCTTCGCCGTCTTCGTCAACGCCCTGTTCTATGGCTTCCTCGCCCTGGCCATCGGCGCCTGGACGGGCAGCCGGGGCCTCGCCTCGGGAGTGACCGCAGCGGTGATGTTCATCTCGTTCATCGCCGTCGGCCTCCTCCCCCTCATCGGGAGCCTGGAGTGGCTCACCAAGGCCTTCCCCTGGTACTACTTCAACGAGAGCCAGCCGCACCTCAACGGACTCAATTGGAGCCACCTCGGCGTGCTGTTCGCCGGCATCGTCGTCTTCGCCGCCGTGGCCGTGATCGGGGTCAACCGGCGCGACCTGAAAGGCCAGACCCTCGGCGTCACCCTGACCGACCGGCTGCGGGCCAACCCGGTGACGCAACGAGCTGCCGACCTGCTCGCCGGCAAGGCCAGGGTGTCCTCCATCTGGACCAAGACGCTCTCCGAGTATCAGGGGCTGCTGCTGGTGGACGCCGCGCTGATGTTTGCGCTCATGGGGCTGATGATCGGCCCCATGTACAACTTCATCGACGAGGCGCTGATCTCGATGCAGGAGTCGTTTCCCGAGGAGCTGCTCGCCCTGTTCGGGGGCGGAGACATGTCGACGCCGGAGGGTTTCTACCAGATCGAGACCTTCGGCTTGATGGCACCCATCGCGATCATGGTGGTCACCATCGCCATCGGCGGACGTGCCCTCGCTGCCGAGGAGGCGAATCGCACCATGGGCCTGCTCCTGGCAAGCCCGATCAGTCGCTCCCGGGTACTGCTGGAGAAGACCGCCGCCATGGTGCTGGCCGCCTTCGTGGTCGGGTTCGCCACCTTCGCCGGGGTGGTCGGCGGGTCGTGGATCGGCGGCCTGGGTATGAGCGTTCCCAACGTCGCCGCCACCACGTTCCTGGTCACGCTGCTCGGCTTGCTGTTCGGCGCCCTCGCCCTCGCCATCGGTGCAGCCGTCGGTCGGGTGTGGGCCGCCATCTGGGGAGCGGTCGCCCTCGCCTTCGCCTTCTACCTGATCAACGGGCTGCTGCCGTTCAGCGAGCTCGCCGGCTGGGAGAAGGTCTCACCCTTCTACTACTTCCTGTCGAGCGACCCCCTGCTCAACGGCATGCCCTGGGGCCACGCCGCGGTTCTCGGTGTCGTGACGATCGCCCTGATCGCCGTCTCCGCGCCCCTGTTCAACCGCCGCGACCTGCGCCAGACGGGCTAACGAGCCAGACCGAGCTCGACGAGCCCGCCGGTGAGGTTGGCCGCTCCTGCGAAGCCGTGCATGGCGAAGTAGCGGGCCGCAACGCCCGAGCGACTGCCGGTTCTGCAGATGAACAGAATCGCCTGATCTCGATCGAAGTCGTCGATGTGCCCGGGGAGCATCCCGAGCTGGATGAGCTGGGCGCCGGGCAGGGTTCCCTGTGCCCACTCGAACGGCTCGCGCACGTCGACGATGACCGCCTCGTGGGCGGTGGTCCATGCCTCCCAATCCGGGGCGGGGACGAGTTGGATCGGGGGCGGCTGCATGCAGCCGGGAGACTACCGGCCTGGGGCCTGGTGGTGAGGGAACAAACCTGGAATTGATATTGCTCGACTCAAGTTATACCATTGACTAGCACTCAGCCCGGGGCAATCCCACGGGCTCACAACCGATTCAAGGAGTCAACCTATGGGACGTGCCGTTGGCATCGACCTCGGAACCACCAACTCGGTCATCTCCATCCTGGAGGGTGGAGAGCCGAAGATCATCAGCAACGCTGAGGGCCATCGCACCACGCCCTCGGTCGTCGCATTCGCCAAGAACGGCGAGGTCCTGGTCGGCGACCAGGCAAAGCGACAGGCGATCACCAACCCCGATCGCACCGTCC
>CAYQZO010000090.1:0-7243 GCA_964421925.1 uncultured Acidimicrobiaceae bacterium | reverse complement strand
CCAAGGTGGTGACGAGCCGGTGGCCGGACCCGGCGACCAGCAGCGTCGATCTCGGCTTTCCGCAGAACAAGTAGCAGCCGGTGACCTTCGATGCCGAAGACGGGCTCGATCAACGATTCCCACGGATGAGAGGACGTGCGCTGCTCCTGGTCGCGGCGGCGGCGGCGGCGGTCGTCGCCGGCTGTGGGGGCAGTGGCGACACCACCACACCGCAGGCAGGCGATCTGACCGAGGTCACGCTGCAATTGCAGTGGGTGACCCAATCTCAGTTCGCCGGCTATTACGCCGCGGTCGAGCGGGGCTTCTATCGAGACCTGGGGTTGGACGTCACCATCGTCGAGGGAGGCGAAGACGTGGTGCCGGCCCTCGTGGTCGACTCCGGAGCTGCCGACTTCGCCGTCTCGTGGGTGCCCCGTGCGCTGGCACCACGCGAAGCCGGTGCCGATGTGGTCAACATCGCACAGCTCTTCCAGCGATCGGCGACGCTCCAAGTGGCGTTTGCCGATTCGGGGATCGAGTCGGTTGCCGATCTGGCGGGGAAGAAGGTGGGCAGCTGGGGTCTCGGGCTCGAGTTCGAGATGCTGGCGGGGCTGCGGGAGTCCGGGCTCGACCCCGACGCCGATGTCACGCTTGTCCCCCAGACGACGGACATGCTCGCCTTCCTGGCCGGCGACATCGACGCCGCGCAAGCCATGATCTACAACGAGTATGCCCAGGTCCTGGAGGCGGTGAATCCGGAGACGGGCAGCCTGTACCAGCCCGACGACCTGAGCGTCATCAACTGGAACGACGTGGGGACCGCAATGCTTCAGGACGGCATCTGGGCGGACCAGGGCCGCCTCTCCGACGACCCGGCATATCGGGAAACCGCGGAGAAGTTCGTCGAGGCCTCGCTCCGGGGATGGATCTGGTGCCGGGACAACCCGGATGCATGCGTTCAGATCGTCCTCGACAACGCACCGATCCTCGGTGAGTCGCACCAGGCCTGGCAGCTCAACGAGATCAACGCTCTCATCTGGCCCTCACCGCTCGGCGTCGGCGTCATGGACCCGGCGCTGTGGGAACAGACCGTCCAGATCGCGACCGCGGAGGGGATCCTCGTCGCGGCGCCCGACGGTGTCGCTTACGTCACCGACATCGCCCGGAAGGCGCTCGAGAACCTGGAAGCCACGGGGCTCGACGTCGTCGGCGACGGTTGGCGTCGGGTCGAAGTGGAGCTGCGCCAAGGGGGAGCCTGAACAGAGCGTCCGGCGCGTGGATCCTCAGGTGCCCGGGATCGCTCTGATGTCGGGCAGCTCGCGGTGCGACTCGGCGTAGTCGATGCCGTAGCCGACCACGAAACCCTTCGGGATCCACAGCCCCATGTAGTCGGGTGGCTCGGCGCCCTCGCGTACCAGCAGGGCACACGTCTCCACCTTTCCAGGGCCGCCGGCTCGAATCCGGTCCCCGACGAAGCGAAGGGTGAGCCCGGTGTCCAGGATGTCCTCCACGATGATGACCGTGCGTCCGGTCACGTCGTGTTCGATGTCCTTGGTGATCTCCACGGCCCCGGACGACTCGGTGCCGGTGCCGTAGGAGCGAGCCCTGATGAAGTCGATCTCCACGGGGATCGTGAGCCGGCGGATGAGGTCGGCGAGGAACACGAACGAGCCGGTGAGGATGCCAACCAGCAAGGGGGTCTCCCCATGGTGGTTCGCCGAGATCTCGGCGGCGACCCGATCTACGGCTTCTGCGATCTCCTCCTGGGTGAAACGAGCCTCGAATTCCACGATGGGATCCTATCCACAGAGTGGGAAATCTTTGGTACGATGCCGCTGGGGCAATAGGAGGTAAGGGAGGAATGGATACCTTCGAACTGGTCGAATTCGTCGAACCGGCGTTCGGTGAAGGCGCTCACTTTGGAGGGACCGAGTCGCAGGTCCTGGGCGTCTTCGACAACGAGGGTGAGGCCATTGCTGAGGGGCGCAGACGGTGGAAGGCGTTCCAGCAAGCGGGCAGCAACGATGTGGCTTGGTGGATCGTTCGAGTCCCGGGCGAGGACCTGGCACGGTGGATCGCCGACGGGGCGAGCCGCACCGAGCGAGTGCTCGACCTCACCACCAACGAGCTGATCGAAGTTCAGTAGGGCCGCTTTCAGCTCTGAGCTACGAGCCCTTTGGCTCGTAGCTCTTCCGCGTCCGGGGCCCGTCAAGCGTCGCGCGTACCCAGGGTGATATGACATGGACCTCCAAGTACGCGCGACGGAGAAAAGGGCCGTCCCGGTAGCCCGGGACGCGCCGGTACCATCGCCACCGATGACCGACTCGCTGACCATCACCATCACCGACACGGCGCTGGGCAAGATCCTGGAGCTGCGCGAGCTCGAGGAGATCGACGATCTCTATCTCGCGTTGCGCATCAACGGTGTCGGCGCATCCGGTTTCATCTACGAGACCGCGTTCCTGCGCAGCAGTGACGTCGCCGAGTCCGATCATGTGGAATACCACGGCGACCTCCCGGTGGCCATCCCCGAAACCTCGGTGGACGACCTTCGAGGGTCGGTGCTCGACATGGGCGGCAACGGAGCCGGCGGCGGACTCGTCATCCGCAACCCCAACACGCCGACCAGCCCCGGCCTCGACCTGGCCGGAGATGTCGAACTCACCGGTACCCCGGAAGAGAAGGTGCGCCAGCTCCTCGATCAACAGGTGAATCCGGCGATCGCCATGCACGGTGGTGTCGCCCACCTGGTGTCGGTCGAGGGCTCGACGGCGAATCTCGAGCTCGGCGGGGGGTGCCAGGGGTGCGGCCTTGCCGCGGTGACGCTGCGCCAGGGTATCGAGGCGGCCATCCTCTCCGCGGTTCCGGAGATCACCGAGGTTGTCGACGTCACCAACCACGCGCTCGGGGAGAATCCCTACTTCTGAGCTGCGGCGCCGAGATGCGCGCTCAGTCCTACTGGTTGAAGCTCGACCGCAGATCAGCGGCCATCGAGATCGCGTCGCGGCCGGCCTCCGCACCGATGTGCGGGAGCTGCGCCGAGCGTCGCGAGTAGAAGGAGGCGCGGGAGCCGCCATCAGGAGCCGGGGCCGCCAGGTCCGAGGGCTCGTCGATCTCGACGGAGAGATCACCGTGCTGCACGGGTGCGGCTGCCTCCGGCTCCAGAGGCGGCGGGGGAGGCGGAGGGGAAGGTTTCCGCCTTGGGGGGAGATGTGGCTCGACGGGGAGTTCACCGCCGTTGCCGGCCGGATCGGCGCTGGTGGCACCTTCGACGGCGAACGGCTGCACCGGGACGTGGTCACCGGCGGGCGGTGTGCTGCTCAATGGGGCGTGGCCGGGCACGACGGGGGCATCCTTGGCGCGCAGCATCCCGGTCAGTGACCGGATTCCTTCTTCGAGGCCGGCCAGTGTTCGCTGCAGCTCGCCGATGCGTGCTTCCAGGCGCTGCTCCTCGGCGCGGAGCGCGTCGGCGTTGCTGGGCTGAGGCGCCGGGACGACGGGCTGGCCGCCCAGTTCGGCGCGAGCTTCCTCGACGACGGCGCTCGCCTCTTTGCGGGCCTCGGTGATCAGCTTGAACGCCTCGCGCCGGGCGCTGGTGATCAGCTGCTCGGCCTCGGCAGAAGCGGCGGGGGCGGTGGGCGTGCCGGAGGTGTTGTGCCGGCTACTGGCCAGGGCGAGGGCGTTCTCCAAGGCGGCGATCTTGGCCGCGGCGTCGTCGACGACGGTTTGATGGGCCCGTTCCATGGCGGCGAGATCTGACTCGACCAGGGAGGGGTCGTAACCCAGCCGTACGGTGGGGTAGCGGTCGGCCGATGTGCGGGTGCTCATTCCCAGTCCTCGGTGACGGTTCCGACGACTTCCCAGCACCCGATGCCCACGGTGAGTGTACCAGCCACCACCCTAGGTGGTCAACTAGTTATTTCGGACCGGACATCACTAGTCACCCGGCGGGAATGGCCGAAGACAGGGCCTCGATGTCGGCGAGGGCATCGTCGAGGTCGGCGAGGAAGCTCTCACGCGCGGCGCGGGGGGTCGATGCATCCAGGACGCCGCTGTTGGCGGCGAGGGCGATTCCGGCATCGAAGAGGGCGAACGACAGGGATTCGGGTGTGGATATCTTCCCCTGCGCCTGGTACTGGCGGCCAAGGGCCAGTGCCCGCTCCTGGATCTCGGCCCTCGTGAGCTCCTCACCCTCGTCGGCTCGCACCAGCACGTCGGCCACCAGGCGGTAGGCCTCGACGAACGGTCGGAGCACCGCGGGGGTGGTGAAGGGAGCCAGGGCGGTGAGCACGGTGCCGAGATCACCGCGCTCAACGCAATCCCCGCCGCCGGGGCACTCGATCTCGAGTTCGATGAGGATCTCGTCGCGAAACTCGTCGCGACCGGCGAAGAAGAAGTCGAAGCGGAGCAGGGCGCGCCAGGCGAAGGCCCTCGTCAGGAACTCGTCGAGTCCGGAGACCGCATCGCGAGCCATCCCCGCGACCGCCGCTTCCACGATGGAGGCGTTGACGAAGAAATGGATGACGGTGTTGCGGTAGTAGGCAGCGGCCAGGTGCTGGTCCTCTTCGATGCGGTACACCTGGTCGGTGGGCCCGTCGAAGCGGGAGACCACGTCGTTGGCCACGAGCGATTCGAGGGCGCCGGTCACCGCATCCAGGCTGTCCAGCGAGAGCGGGACCGTGGTGGGGAGATCTCGCTCCTTGACGTACGTGAGGAAGGGATCGAGCACATCGATGGTGTCGTTCACCGTGAGGCCGCGGTCGGATTGGGAGAGAAGGGCGAGGGTGACCAGGCTCACCGGCGTGATCGGAGTCGCCGCGTTGATCCGGTTGCTGATCTCGAAGGCGAGCTTGGGCACCACGAGCCTGCCCTCCTCGGATTCGAGGTCGATTCCCGGCTCCACCTGCTGGGCGAGTGACATGGGCACGCCGAAGCGCAGATAGACGGCCCCGTACTTCCTGCGCAGGCCGCGGATGGTTCGCACCAGCCAGGTCCCGCTCTCCCGCTCCTTGCCTCCGCCTTGCTGCTCGGCGGCGTAGGCCGAGATGTCCGAGATCTGGTCGTAGGCGATGGAAACCGGGATGAACACCACGTCGTCGACCAGCTGGCGCATATAGGTGTCCACCACGTAGGCGAGCAGCCCGAAACGGGGCGGGCGCAGCTTGCCGGTGCGGGAGCGGCCACCCTCGATGTACCACTCGAGAGGGAAGCGCTTCTCCAGGAGGTAGTCGATGTAGCGCCGCAGCACGAACTTGTAGGCGTCGTCGTCCTTGAAGTCACGCCGGATGAAGAACACCCCGGAGCGCCGTACCGCCGGGCCGACCGGGAAGAAGTCCATGTTGTCGCCGCCGGCGGTGTGGTTCGGGGGGAAGTCGTTCTCGTGGAGGGCGTACTGGAGCACGAGGTGGTCGGCGTTGGACTTGTGCGAGGGGAGGAAGACCAGTGAGTGCTCCTGGCCGAGCTCGTAGAGCGTCCGCAGCTGCTCGGTCGAGTAGTCGATGCGGTGGTAACCGAGGCTGAGGACCCAGCGCATGAGTCCGGTGACCGCGTCGATGACATATGGGGAGTGGGTGGCGGCGATCTCTTTGAGGTACTCGGCGGTTCGCCGCTGCATCACGGCGACCGGGACGCCCTCGGCGTGGGCGAGGTCCTCGACTCCTTGCTGGAACTCCCGGGTGTGTGCCACCGACTCTGCGATGAACTTGGGCACCTTGTAGCGGCTGCCCCGCAGGGCTCGCTCGGAGCGTTCCAGAGCGAGCCAGGCCTTCAGGGAGACGTACTCGGCAAAGCTGGTGCCTTCCGCCGGCCCGCGGCCGCCGGGGTCGTTCCACTGGTCGCGGAGCTCCGATTCCCGCGCCGGCTGGCCCTGGACGATGCGGATCCGGTCCGAGGCGAACGTGCGCAGCCAGCGCTGGCGCAGCACGTTCGGGTCGCGAGGGTCACCGAGGGCCAGGAAGTCGCGGAGCGTGACCCGGCGCTCACCGTCGCGTTCCGCGGGCACCCAGGCCACCCGAAGTGGCACCAGCACCGGGTCGTCATCCTCGTCGAGGCGCGGCTCGAGCTCGGGGGCGATCTTGGTGCGGTGCGCACGCCGGCTCGTCGGGATCAGGTAGCGGTCGGATCGGGCGCCCGGAGGCTGGTTTCGCTCGATCCACTCATCGAGCAGTTGCCGCTCGATTGAGGAGTGGGCGTCGAGGAGGAAGACGAGGGATCCCCCGGTGTCGAGCGGCCAGCGGGGAGCCTGATCGACAGGAGGATCCCACGGGGCCTTCATAGCTCCAGGCTAGGAGCGTGTCAGGCGATCCTCCAGCAGCGAGTCTCAGGCGTCCTTGTCGCCCATCATGTCGGAGACGGCACCCTTGGCCTTGTCCATCATGCCCTTGGCCGCATCCCCGGTGGCCTCGGCGGCGTCCATCGTTGCATCGGCCGCCTTCCCGGCGAGCTCACCCACCGAGTCGAAGAACTCGCCCATCTCTTCGAGGACGTCGTCGGGGACGATCCCCTTGAGCCAGTTGCCGGCGGCTCCTGCGGCCTCCTTGGCCTGGTCGTAGGTCAGGCTCGTCTTCTCGCTGATGTAGGCGATCAATTCGTCGAGCGTCATCGATTCCTCCCCTTTCGACGGCAGCGCGAGTGTAGGTCGGGAAGGAGGGGGCGAACCGTGCTGGGGATCAGGGGGCGACCGGCGCCACCAACGGCCGCTGAACGGAGAGGATGGGGCGCGGCGTGGTCAGGAGGGGGTGACTGTCCGGGTACGGCCCTTCCCTGCCGAGCAGCTCGGAGATGAGCACACCCCGGGCGAGGTCGTGGGTGCACGAACCCTCGCAGGTGCGATATGCGTCGTAGACGCTGTCTGAGCTTCCTGGCCCGCTCATGGGATCTATATCGGCTCCGCTCGGGCCGCCGATAAGGAGAATGACTAGTCCCCTCGACCCATTTTTCTGCCGAGCCCTCAGTCCCAGCCGAGATCGTGCAATCTGGGGTCGTCGATGCCGATGTGGTGGGCGATCTCATGGAGGACGGTGCGCCGGATCTCCCCGCGGAGCTCATCGTCTGAGAGCCCCAGATCGAGGTGGGAGCGGTAGAAGATGACGATGCGGTCCGGGGTGTGCCCGAAGTAGTCCATGCCGCGGTCGTGCAGCGAAACGCCCTCGTAGATCCCGAGGATCCCCTCACCGCTGGGATCCTGGTCGGGAGTCGGCTCGTCCTCGACGACCACGATGCGGTCGTCCGCCCGTTCGTGCACCGACTCGGGGAGCTCGTCGAT
>CAYQZO010000089.1:0-7341 GCA_964421925.1 uncultured Acidimicrobiaceae bacterium | reverse complement strand
AACAGTGCGATGTACAGGATGAAGAAGGAGGCCACGTTGCGCAGCAGCAGCGGGTCGATCACCGAGCCGCCGAACCGGGTGACGTTGATGGCCGCGGGCCTGTTGAGCCAGCGCACGTCCCCAACGGCAACCTTGGCGAGGAGGGCAACCCGGTAGGTCTTGAGTGCACCGGTGGTCGACCCGGCCATGCCTCCGAGGAACATGAGCACGACGAGAAGGATGAGCAAGCCCGCTCCCCAAGTGGCGAAGTCGACCGTGGCGTATCCGGTGCCGGTGACCAGGGTGAGCACGGTGAAGATGGCATCGCGGACCGAATGGCCCTGGCTGACCGTGTCCACCGAGAACCCGGCGAGGACCAGGAGGATGGAGGCGATGATGACTCCGAGATAGACGCGGAATTCGCTGTTGGCCAGGTAGTCCATCGGCCGGAACAGCGCCCGGTAGTGGAGGGCGAACGACGTCCCGGCGATGAACATGAAGGCGATGACCACCCACTGGGTGTAGGCGTTGAAGGCACCGATCGACTCGGATGTCGTGCTGAACCCCCCGGAGGAGATGTTGGTGAGGGCGTGGGCGATCGCCTCGAAGACCGTCATGTCGCCGAAGGCGAGCAGCACCGCGGCGAGCACGGTGAACCCCACGTAGAGCGCCCACAGCCGTACGGCGGTTCCGCGAAAGCGGGGTGTGAGGCGATCGGGCTCGGGCCCCGGTGCCTCGGCGCGGGCGAGCTGGACACCGCCTGCACCGAGGAGCGGGAGCACCGCGATGGAGAGCACGATGATGCCCATTCCCCCAAGCCATTGCATGGTGGCCCGCCACAGCAGGATCCCGTTGGGCACGGCGGAGAGATCGGTGATCACCGTGGCGCCCGTGGTGGTGAGCCCGGCGGTGGCCTCGAACACCGCATCGGTCAGGCCGGGGATCGTTCCGGACAGTATGAGCGGCAACGCCCCGAACCACACCACGCTGGCCCAGGCGAGCGCCACCGCGGCGAACGCCTCCTTCGGCGAGAGGGAGTCGGGCCGACCCGCCCAGGCGGATGCGGCCGCGCCGATGCCCACGGTTATGGCCGTCGAGACCAACAGGTCGCGCATCGGCCCCCACTCGGCGTAGAACGCGGCAGCCGCCGCCGAGGGCAGCATGGTGAGGCCCACACCGACGAGCACGACGCCGATCAGATAGATGACGCGGCGAGGCGTGGGTGGGAGCGCCCGTCCAATCTGGCGTCGCGCCACCGCTACACCGTGAACAGCTTGTCGACGGCCGCCGATGCGTCGGGCATGACGAACACGACGACCCGATCTCCAGCCCTGAATCGGGTGGCTCCCCGGGGCACGATGACTTCCTCGCCTCGCAGGACTCCGCCGATGACGAGGCCATCGGGGCGGTCGAGCTCGGCGATGCTCTTGCCCGTGACCGCGGCATCCGGGTGGAGCTCGATCTCCACCGCTTCGACGTCGCCGGTCATGAAGCTCACCGCCGACACGTACGCTCCGCGGCGAACGAAGCGGAGGACCTCGTTCGCCGCCGCCACCTCGGTGGAGATCCCGGCGTCGACGCCCGGCGTTGAGATCAGGTTGAACAGAGCGAGGCGGTTGTATCGGGCAACGGTGGTGGAGGCGCGCAGGGCCTTGCCGATGAGACAGGCCATGATGTTGACCGCGTCGTTTCGGGTGAGCGCCACGATCGCATCACCGGGACCTACTCCGAGCGAGCCGAGGGCGGTCGGGTCGGTGGCGTCTCCAATGACCACGTCGAATCGGGACTGGCGCTCGGCGATCTCGCGGGACCGGGAGGGATCGTCGTGGACAAGCACCACGTACTTGCCATCCTTGCGCAGCAGGTGGGCGGTCATCTCGGCAACGCGACCCCCGCCGATCACGACCACGCGGTCGATTCGCTCCGGATGCAAGCCGATGAGCTCTCCGGCGCGGGCTTCATCGGCGGCGGGGACGGCGATGAGCACCTTGTCGGACACCTCGATGACGGTGTCGCCCGTCCCCTCGAGGGTGTGCTCGTCGCGCACGATCGAAGAGATGACGCAGTCCCAGCCCCGAAACGAAGCCCTGACGTCCTCGAGGCGCTGGCCGACCAGCTCAGACTCCGGCCCGACGATTCCGCCGATGACGACCAGCCGGCCGTTGCCGAACGAGAACCAGTCGGACAGCCCGGGCCGATCGACCAGCCGCACGAGCTGTCGCGCCACTGCCTCGCGGGGGTCGACGACGGCCTCGATGTTGAGACCGCTCACCACACTGCGCACCTCGGGGTTCTCCAATCGCGACACGGTGCGTCGGATGCCGAGGGTGCGGGCGGTCTCGGTGGCGAGCACGTTGACGCCGTCGTCGTCGGAGACCGCGATGAGCATGTCCGCCTTTGCGGCGCCGGCCTGGCGCTGGGCGCTCGGGTTGGCGCCGTTGCCGGTGATGATGAGGGCATCGAGCCGGCTGCGCAGCTCGGTGGCGCGCATCGGGTCGGACTCGATGACGGCCACGTCCTCACCCTCGGCGATGAGCCGCTCCGCGAGGTAGGCCCCGTCCGTCCCGCCTCCGACGATGATGACGTGCATACCGGGGCGAGCGTACTGCGAGCCGAACCCACAAGTACGCTCGGTCCGGTGAGCAGCGACGACGCGACCGTCGGCGTGGGGCCACATCCCGAGCCGTGGCCGGACGACCCCCGCCTCGACCCGGAGCTGCTTGCCCACGGTGACCGGCGCAACGTGGTCGACGGCTACCGCTATTGGAGCCGGGAGGCCATCGTGGCCGACCTCGACACACGGCGGCATCCGTTCCACGTCGCCGTCGAGAACTGGCAGCACGACTTCAACATCGGGACCGTGGTACGCAACGCCACCGCCTTCCTGGCGGCCGCCGTGCACCTCGTCGGGTTGCGCCGGTGGAATCGGCGCGGGGCCATGGTCACCGACCGGTACCAGTACGTCCAGCACCACCCCACGATCGATGCGCTCGCCTCCTGGGCCGGCGACGAGCGCCTTCCGCTCGTCGGCATCGACATCGTCCCGGGAGCGGTCGCCCTCGAGTCGACCGCCCTTCCGGAGCGATGCGTGCTCGTCTTCGGCCAGGAGGGGCCCGGGCTGTCACCGGCCGCCATCGACGCTTGCGTGCAGGTGTGCTCCATCGCCCAGTTCGGCTCGACCCGCTCCATCAACGCCGGCGTCGCCTCGGGGATCGCCATGCACGAGTGGATTCGCCAGCACGTGCTGCAGCACTCCTAGCCGGCGAGGACCTCGACTTCCTCGTAGCCGTGGATGACGAACGCCGGCTTGCGCACCGGGGGCCCGGCCAGGGCGAGCCCGGGAACGAGGGCGGCCACGCGCTCCAGCAGCACGGCGAGCTCGAGGCGGGCGAGGGGCGCCCCGATGCAGTGGTGGATCCCGCCGCCGAACGTGATGTGGGTGGCGTCGCCGCGATCGATCCGGAACCGATCGGGGTCGTCGAAGTGGCGGGGATCGCGGTTGGCCGACCCGAACAGCATCGCAAGCTTCTCCCCCTTGGCGAAGCCGCGGCCCCCGTACACGACGTTCTCGTCGAGGACCCACCGCTCGAAGAGCTGGAGCGGAGGGTCATAGCGGATCAGTTCTTCGACGGCGGTGTCGGGGTCAACCGCTCCCCCGGTGACCTGTGCCCAGGCCCCGTCGGTGGACAGGGCGGCGGTCATCCCGTTGCCGATCGTGTTGACGGTGGCTTCGTGGCCGGCGTTGAGAAGCAGGATGATGGTGGACACGATCTCGGCGTCGGAGAGCCGTCCGTCCTCGGTTTCCACGAAGCACAGCCCGCTGATCAGATCGTCGCGAGGATCGGCGCGCCTGGCTGCGATCACGCTGCGGGACCACTCGGCGAACTCGGCGGAGGCTTGCACCGCGGAAGCCGCCTGCTCCTCGGTGGTGTCGAGCTCGTACATCTTGACGATGCGGTGCGACCAATCGAGCAGCTCGCGCCACTCCCCCGTGGGTGCCCCGAGCAACTCGGCGATGACGAACACCGAGAACGGCTGTGCCACGACGGCGAGGAGATCGAAGCGGCTCCGTTCCACGGCATCCTCGAGGATGCGATCGGCGTGCTTGGTAATGACGGGACGGAGCCCGGCGATGCGCTTCGGCGTGAACGCCCGAAAGACCAGCTGGCGCAGCCGGCGGTGCTCGGGCGGCTCCAGCATGAGCAGCGACCACTCCTCGATGTCGTAGTAGGGCTTCCAGTCGGGTCGCAGGGGCGGAAGCCCTACCTCGGCGCGGGTCATCACCGGCTCGGGCACCCGGCCGAGTCGGCGGTCGCGCAACGCGGCGAAGACGTCGTCGTACCGGGTGAGAAACCAGCGCTGCAGCCCGTCGTCGCCGGTGAGCGGGAACACCGGGGTCTCCTCCCTCACCTGGTTCAATCTCGGGTAGGGATCGGCCTGGAAGTCGGGATCCGACAGGTTGAGCATGGTGGCAACGGTAGACCGGTTGTATGTTGCCGGCGGGAAGGGGAAGCATCATGAGCGCACAGCACAGCGTCCTGACCGCGGCGGTGATACTCAGCCTGCTCCTCGCCGGGTGTGCAAGGGCGAGCGAAGAGACGACCACCACGACGACGGCCGCTCCGGCACAGACCACGACGACCGTCACCGCGGTGGAGACCACGACCCAGCCGCCGGTCACGCTTCCCCCCGAGCTCGTGTACCCGGTGCCGGCGACGACGGCAATCGGGGTGCTCCAGCCGTACTCGCCCGACGGCGGCGACCTGTTCCCGGCCGGGTCCGTGGAAGCGCACTGGTACCAGTGGAACGGGATGTATGTGGTGCTGTATCGCGGCTTCGATGCCGCCTCGGGCCAGGAGATCTGCGCGGGGAACTCGATCCTCCCCCCGACCGGGTCGTGGATCTTCGTCACCAACGCTCCCTACCTCGGCGCAGCCGACGCCATATGCGTCGGTGCGGCCAAGATCACCGGGCCACCGAACGGGGTGTACGCCTGCGGCTCGCTGCTCTACTACCTGACCGAGATCCCGATCGACGAGGAGGGGACGCTCTACGGAACACTCGAGATCGGGACCGACGCCGGCTTCGACGGACAGACCAGCGAGGCTGTAGCCGACCCGGGCGTTCCCGAGTTCAATCCGGGCCTCGGCTCCTACGAGCTGCTGCCCACCGACGTCGACCCCGGCGGGATCGTCACCTGTCAGCCACTGAAGTAGCTTCGATGCCTGCCCGTCGCAGGGCAGGCACCACCGCCGTCAACGGCAGGCCGATGACGTTGCTGCGCGGCCCGGCGATTCCAGTGACGAAGTGCTTGGCGGCTCCCTGGATGGCGTAGGCCCCGGCCTTGTCCATGGGTTCGCCGCTGGCCACGTAGGCGTCGATCTCGCCGTCGTCCAGGGCCCGCATGGTGACGAGCGTGGTCTCGAAGCCGTCATCGACGACGGCCCCGTCGGCTGCCAGCGCCCACCCGGTG
This sequence comes from uncultured Acidimicrobiaceae bacterium, assembly GCA_964421925.1. Classification (GTDB taxonomy): domain Bacteria; phylum Actinomycetota; class Acidimicrobiia; order Spongiisociales; family UBA5794; genus JACZST01. Next base: position 1,889 of record CAYQZO010000089.1, on the reverse strand, counting down.
ATGACCACGTGGGTGCGCCCCGAGAGCCGCTCGATCATGGAGCGGGCCTCGGCGGCAGTCGCGGGTTTGCCCATCGTCTCGCCGTCGAGCACCACTGCGGTGTCCGCCCCCAGCGCGACCGCCCCCGGTGTGGCCGCACCGAGGGCCTTGGCCCTGGCGAGGCGGACCACGGTTCGCTCCGGTGCCTCGCCGTCGGCCGGGGTCTCGTCGACGGCCGGTATCCGGGTGGAGAAGGTGAAGCCGGCCGAGCTGAGCAGCAAGGCCCGGCGCGGCGAAGAACTGGCCAGAACGAGGTCGGGCATGGCAGCATGCTGGCATGAAGCGGACGATCTTCGAACCCGAGCATGAGCTCTTCCGGGAGACCGTAGAGCACTTCGTCGACACCGAGATCGTCCCCAATCGAGCGAAATGGGATGCGGCGGGCATCGTCGACAAGAGCCTGTTCCGCAAGGCCGGCGAGCTCGGCTTGCTCGGCATGGCGATCCCGGGCGACTACGGCGGAGGCGGCGTCGACGACTTCCGCTACAACGCGGTGATCAACGAGACCATCGCCGCCCGGGGTGTGCCTGCCCACGGCACGTGCATCACCCTCCACAACGACGTCTGCCTCCCCTACTTCCTCACCGCATGCGACGAGGAGCAGCGGGCGCGCTGGTTTCCCGGTCTGGCCGACGGCTCGCTCATGACGGCCATCGCCATGACCGAGCCCGGCACCGGCTCGGATCTGGCCGGCATCACCACGAGCGCGGCCCGGGACGATGGCGGGGACGTGGTGAACGGGCCGAAGACGTTCATCAGCAGCGGGATCAATGGCGACCTGGTCGTTGTGGTGGTGCGCACCGGCGAGGATCCGCACGGCGGCCTCACCCTGCTCGTCGTCGAGGACGGGATGGAGGGTTTCGAGCGAGGGCGCAACCTGGACAAGGTCGGGCTGCACGCCCAGGACACGGCGGAGCTGTTCTTCACCGACGTGCGGGTGCCGGTGGAGAACCGGCTCGGCGACGAAGGAACGGGGTTCTATCAATTGGTAGCGAACCTCGCCCAGGAGCGGTTCAGCATGGCGGTGAGTGCCGTGGCGGGCGCCGAGGCCGCCTTCGAGCTCATCCTCGACTACGCCAAGGAGCGGGAGGCCTTCGGGCGCCCCATCGGCAGCTTCCAGCACAACCGCTTCGTCCTCGCCGAGCTGAAGACCGAGATCGACCTCGGCCGGGTGTTCGTGGACCGGCTGCTCGAGGAGCACGCTGCCGGCAGACTCACCGTGGAGCAGGCGGCCGAGGCCAAATGGTGGACGAGCGAGATGCTGCAGCGCGTCGTCGACGCCGGGGTCCAGCTCCACGGCGGATACGGCTACATGCTGGAGTCCCCCATCGCCACCGCCTACCTGGACGCCCGGGCGGGGCGGATCTACGGCGGGACGACCGAGATCATGAAGGAGATCATCGGTCGCGGCCTCGGCGTCTAGCTAGGAGAACGCCGAGATCCCGGTGATGTACTGGCCGAGTGCCAGGGTGTGGATCTCGTTGGTGCCCTCGTAGGTGTAGACCGACTCCAGGTTGTTCATGTGACGGATCACCGGGTACTCGAGCGTGATCCCGTTCGCTCCCAGCACGCTCCGTGCCTCGCGGGCAACCTCGAGGGCGGCACGCACGTTGGCCATCTTGGCGAAGTTGACCTGCTCGGCGGTGAGGGTTCCTGCGTCTCGCTTGCGCCCGAGGTGCAGGGCGAGCAGCGTGCCCTGGTCCACCTTGACCATCATGTCGACCAGCCGCTGCTGGGTGAGCTGGAAGGAGCCGATGGGCTTGCCGAACTGCTGTCGCTCCTTGGCGTAGGTCAGGGCAGACTCGTAGCAGGCCCGGGCCGCTCCCATCGCCCCGAAGCTGATGCCGAAG
>CAYQZO010000088.1:0-7362 GCA_964421925.1 uncultured Acidimicrobiaceae bacterium | reverse complement strand
TCGAGGAGCTCTTCGCCTCGATCGTCGACGCCGACACCGTCGATGACTGGTACTTGTGCGGCCCCGCCGGTCTGGTCGAGTCCGCCCGGAAGAGCCTGGCCGCCCGCGGCGTCGAGGAGGTGGCGATCCACCATGAGCTCTTCTATGCCGGCGATCTCGTAGCAACCGACGAGCCCGTCGACGACGCCGCCGGCTCCACGGTGCGGATCACCCTCCACGGACGCACCTCGACCCTGGTGATCGCAACGGAGGGACGCCCCATCCTCGATCACGTGCTCGCCGCCCGCCCCGATGCTCCCTTCTCGTGTCGCAGCGGCGCCTGCGCATCGTGCCGGGCCCAGGTCGTCGCTGGAGAGGTGAAGATGGACCGCAACTGGGCGCTCAGCGGAGACGAGACGGCGGCAGGCCAGGTGCTCACCTGCCAGTCGCATCCGGTCTCGGCCGAGGTCGAGCTCACCTACGACCTATGACGAAGACCACTCGTGACGACGTCATCGCTGCCGCCGGGCGCCTCTTCGCCGAGCGCGGCTACCACGGCACGTCTATGCGCGATCTCGGGAACGAGCTCGGCCTCCTCGGGTCCTCGCTCTACTCGCACGTGGACGGGAAGCAGCAGCTGCTCGTGGAGGTCGTCGAGCGGGGAGGCGCTTTCTTCCAGCAGTCCGCAGACCAGGCGCTCGCCGTCGAGGGGACCGCCGGGGACCGGCTGCGGGCGCTCATCGCCGGCCATATCGATGTGGTGCTCGACCACTTCCCCGAGGTGCGGACGTTCCTCAGCGAGGCGTCGGCACTCGACGATGGCTACCGGGCCGACGTGGTGGCTGCCCGGGATCGCTACGAGGCTGCCTATCGGTCGGTGCTCAAAGAGGGCGCCGCTGACGGGTCGTTCTCCGCGGACCTCGACGTGCCGGTCACCGCCATCTTCATCCTCTCCGTCCTCAACGCCATCGACCGCTGGTACGACGAGGGCGGCCGCCTCGATCGCCACGCCCTCTCCGAGCAGATCTACTCGTTCGCGACCCATGGCGCCGGCCGGACGCATTGAGGGAACACGGGCCGCCGCCGCCCGGTTGAGGGAACACCAGCACGAGGAGATCCCGTGACCGAGAGTCGAGGCCGGGTCAGGGTCGAGAACGGACAAAAGCGGATCAGGGTCTATCTGGGGAGCGACGTCGTCGCCGACACCACCGCAGCCAAGTACGTGTGGGAGAAGCCGTACTACCCCACCTACTACTTCCCGCCCGACGATGTGAACATGGAGCTGCTCGTGCCCACCGGCGAGGCCTTCCGCTCGCCCAGCCGGGGCACCGCATCCGTCCATTCCGTGAAGGCGGGCGACGTCGAAGCACCGCACGCCGCCCGGGTGTGGGATCACGCCGAGATCGATGAGCTCGCCGGCTACGTCTCCCTCGATTGGGAGGCCATGTCGCACTGGTTCGAAGAGGACGAGGAGGTGTTCGTCCACGCCCGTGACCCGTACACGCGTATCGACATCCTCCAGTCGTCACGCCACGTCGAGGTGATCGTCGACGGGGTCACCCTGGCCGACTCCCACCAGCCGCGCCTGCTCTTCGAGACCGGCCTTCCGGTTCGCTACTACCTGCCGAAGACCGACGTGCGGCTCGACTTGCTCGTGGCCTCGGACACGCAGACCGCCTGCCCCTACAAGGGAACCGCCCGCTACTGGCACGTGCGCACCGGCAGCGGCGTGGAGCATGATCTGGTGTGGTCGTACCCCACCCCGTTCGCAGAGTCGATCGACATCGCCGGCTATCTGGCGTTCTACGACGAGCGGGTGGAGATCGTGGTCGACGGGGAGCTGCAGGAGAGGCCCAAGACGCCGTTCGGATAGCTGTGAGTCTGGCGTAGCCAAACTCAAACGCCTCGAGCTGTGCTCGAGGCGCAGCTACTCAGCTCTGATCTCGGAGTGACTCGACCGAGTCGATCGTCGACGACGCGTCGTCGTTCACCGGCAGGTGCGCGGACTGCGACTCGTAACGGGATGGCCGGGTCCCGCCAAGGCCCACGTCCTGCTCCGCGGGATCGGCGGCATCGGATTGCCCGGCGGGTTCGCTCTCGGTCAGCTCGATCGTCAAGTCCTCGCCCTCGAGAGCGATGCCGATCTCCTCGCTTCCCGCGCGGTCCAGGATGGCGGCTGCCATCGCCTTGGCATACGACACGAGTTCGATGGTCTCTGTCGCGGTGAGCTCGCGGAGGTCCTCGGCGAAGCGCTGGGCGTCTTCCCGGGTCGCCGCGGCCGACATCCTTGCTTCGGCGATGATGGCCGCGGCCTCGGTCCTGGCGGCGGCAAGCATCGTGTCGCGTTCCTCCTTGGCCGCGGCGAGCAAGCGCTCCTGGTCGGCTTCGATCATCTCGGTGGTGGCAAGCGCTCTCGCCAACGCCACCTCGGCCTGGTCGCGGAGGCGAGCTGCGTGGTCGGCGGCGGCGGCGATGATCCGCTCGGTCTCCCGGGCAGCTTCACCCGGCGCGATCGGCACCCGATCACCGACCGGCACGTCGCCGGCGGCGAGCGCACGGTGCATTCCATCATCGGAAGCCGCCTGCAGGGAGAGAAGCTGCGCTTCACGCCGTTCGGCGCGTGCGGTCGCTTCGTCGGCGGCCGCCTCGAGCTCGGTGATGATGGCTGCGACGTGCTGGAGGTACCGGGCTACCTCGTCCGGGTCGTATCCCTTGCGCGTCACGGCGAACTTCCGCCGTGCAACATCGGTGGCACCCAGGTTCACGCCGCGCCTTTCCTCGACCCACAAGGTTAACTAGGCAGGCCGGGGTTTCGTGGGATGCGGCTAGCCTCGCACCGCGTCGCACATCATGGAAGGGGAGCCAATGCCCATCGACATCGCACTGCTCGTTCTTCGCCTCGCGGTGGGGTTGGTGTTCCTCGCCCACGGGGTTAAGCACATCCGGGGTCGAGAGAAGACCACCGCCTGGTTCGGCAGCATCGGCTTCAACCAGCCCGGCCTGCAATGGCTGGCCTCGTCCCTCTCCGAGATCGGGATCGGGGTGTTCCTCATCGTCGGCCTGCTCACCGCGCCGGCCGCTGCCGCGCTGATCGCGGTGATGGTGGTTGCCTTCGTCACGGTCCATCGCCAAGCCGGCTTCTGGATCACGGCGCGCCCCGACGAAGGGTGGGAGTATGTGTTCGTGCTCGCTGCCGTTGGGCTCGCGCTGGCCATCGCCGGCCCCGGTGAGTACTCGCTCGACGATGCGATGGGGATCGCCGACAACCTCGACGGATGGGTGGGAGCCGCTTTCGCCGCCCTCGGTGTGATGGCCGCGCTCGGTCAGCTCGCGCTCTTCTATCGACCCACGGCGGAGATCCCCCAGGAAGCCTTCCCTGAGGCGTAGGGCGACCCGCTACTCGCGGTTCGTCCCGTAGAACATGTTCCTGATGCGAGCCTCGACCTCGTCGGGGTCTGCGTCCTCGACACCGTTGGTCGAGGAGAAGACCTGGGTCAGACGGCTCGCCGTGACCTCGGCGTGGCGCGCCCGGTTCTTCTTGGAATCACGTTCCTCGCGCTTCTTCAGCCAAGCCATACCCACCTATCGGCACCAGATCGCGGTCACCTGAGCGATTCGCTTCGCGTTCTCGCCCTTGTACCCCTTGGGCTTTCGCCCATTATGGCGACCGAGGGCTAGGTCGCAAGGCCCATTCTCAGTCGTGCGACCGGGTCAGCACGAATTGACTAGTCACCCGAGTTGGCGCAACTCGACGACCCCATCGACGGGCAATGCGTGCATGGCGAACCCGAATCGGTCGACGTCGAGGCAGCGCTCGATGTCGGTGTCGGGGATCCACGCGGCCGAGCGCAATCGCTCGGTCCCGGTGCCGCCTCGAATGGCGTCGAGGAGCGCATCGATGTCGACCGGTCTGGTTTCCACGAGTGCGGCGATGAGGTCACCGGTGATCTCGTCTTCGTCGTGGGGTCGCTGAGCGGTGCCGCCCGACGAGACCAGCGTCAGCGGATCGGCGCCGGCGACGGCGGCCGCGGTCGCCGACGCCACGAGCAAGCTCGCCGCGTACACGGGGCCGGCCCCCGCCCCCACGGCCGCCGACACTCCCCGCGTCCCCGCCGACGTGCGCAGCACGACGGTTCGCCCCACAAGGTCCTCCCTCGCCATCACCTCGGTCGGCGAGTTGCCGATGTCGAACCCCTCGGGACGCCTTCCATCGTTCTCGCCGACGAGGAGGGCCCCGTCGAGCGTCGAGGCGAGTCCCCGGGCCTCGTCGACGGTGTCGGTGAGCAGGAGGCGGGCGACGCCGCCGTCGAAGAGGTGGGCCGCCGTCGAGAACGCCCGGAAGGTGTCGATCACCACGGTGGTGCCCGACGCCCCGGCGGCCGCTTCGAAGCCGGGCAAACGGTGGATCATCGGTGGACGATCCTATCGTTCCCGGTCGCATGCTCCAGCACATGTTCCGGGCCGCCGCGCTCGACTCCGACTTCTACGACTACGCGGAAGGCAACCGCCACCTGACGCGCGAGGTGGTCGTGGTGGTCCTCATCGCCAACGCGCTCGCCGCGGTGGGCACGTATATCGGCTACGACGGGGTGGTGGGCTCGGAGGTGTGGGATACCCTGCGCAACTGGTTCGGCTTCGGGACCTGGGCACGCCCGCCGAGTGGGGGATTCCTGTTCGTGATCGCGGCAAGCATCGCGGTCGCGCTTCTGGGGTGGGTGGTGTGGGCGGCGCTCACCGCCTGGATCGGGGCCAAGGTGTTCGGTGGCACCACCGACTTCGGTGAGATGTTCCGCGTCCTCGGCTTTGCCCAGTCGCCCCGTGTGATCGCCATCGTCCCGCTGCTCGGCCCGGTAGCCGGGGTGTGGGTTCTCGTCGCCTCCGTGGTCGCCATTCGCCAGGGCATGGACTTCGACACGCCGCGGGCGGTCGTTACCGCCATCGGGGGCTGGCTGATCCTGGTCTTGCTCGAGTTCGGAGTGTCGTTTATCGGAGCCTCGATCTTCTAGCTGTCAGCCGTCACCTCGCCTCGCCGAACCGTTGCCCAGTCGCGGCGCCACGACCGGTTGTGCCGCCAGATCACCCACGACCCGAGGCCGACCGGGATCGGCGGGAGGAAGGACAGGGCGCGGAACAGGAGGACGCCCGCGGACAGCAGCTCCTGGTCGGCGTCTGCCCCCCAGCCGAGCGTGAGCAGGCCGATGTAGCCGAGGTCGACCAGCCCGAGGCCCCCCGGCGAGATCGGGATGACGACGAGGAGCCGCCCCAAAGCGAACGCCAGGACCACCCAGGCCGTCGACACGTCGTCTGCGGGGACTCCGACGGCGCGGATCGAGGCCAGGAACAGGGCGGCCATCGCAGCGTGGTTGAGAACGGTGACCACCGTGATCCACACCCAGCGTGCCGCGGCAACCGAGGCGACGTTCAACCGGAACTGGAGCGCAAAGGACACCACGTCCACCGGGCCGCGCTTGATCCATCCGAGGACGGTGTTGACGATCCCGTCCAGGAGTTCGCCGAGCCATCGTGCCGCCTGCTCGGAACGGAGAACAACGACGAGCAGCCACACGGCGCCGGCGACGACCACGACCCCGGCGATCGAGGCGACCCACATCCACCACTCCGCATCGCCGGTGAGGGCGATCGCGGTCACCGCGAGCACTGGAAGCGCCAGCCGGGTCAGCTGGTCCCACACCCCGGCGGTGGCGAGGGCGCTCGTCACCGCCGCAGGCGTGAATCCCCAGGAGAGGAACTCGGCGTACTGGATGGGCAGGGCGATCGCACCGCCGGCCGGAATGGTGTTGTTGATGGCGGTGCCGGTGGTCTGCACCACGAACCCTTCCCGGAAGCGCAGCGACGGCAGGGTGGTCATGAGCACGAACACGTAGGCGCACAGGAACCAGGCGGCGAGCCCGATCAGCACCACCCATTCCCGGGGGTCGATGGCGGTGATCGAGTCGAGGACCGCTTCGTAGTCGGCCAGCCGTGGGATGACGAAGCCGAACACCACCACGAGCACTGCGGCGGTGAGGGCGTAGCTGAGGAGCTGCCTCCACAGCGTTCGCTGCGGCCTGGTGGTCACCCAGGCTTCCGACTCGGCGGGGCTGGGGTGGTGGTCGTCCACGGCGGACGACGTTAGGCGTCGGAGGATTCTCAGCGAATCCTCAATCAGGATTCCGCGATCGAGGCCGTATCGTTCCGGTATGACCAGGGTGCTCGTCGTGGAAGACGATCCGGATGTGCGCGCCGCGCTCAGCCGCGCCCTCACCTTCGAGGGCTACGAGATCGATACCGCCACCGACGGAGGCAAGGCGCTTGGCATGGTGGACGAGGCGGAGCCCGACGCCATCGTCCTCGACGTGATGATGCCGTTCGTGGACGGGCTGGAGACCGCCCGCCGGCTGCGCGCCCACGGTTACACGACGCCAATCCTGATGCTCACAGCCCGTGGCGAGGTTGGCGACCGGGTCGACGGCCTCGACGCCGGTGCCGACGACTACCTGACCAAGCCCTTCGCCCTCGAGGAGTTGCTGGCGAGGCTGCGCGCCCTGCTGCGTCGCACCCAGCACGACGTCACCGACGTGCTCAGCGGGGCCGGGCTCACCATGAATCTGGGCACCCGGGAGGTGGAGCGGGACGGGGAAGCCATCGAGCTGACCAAGACCGAGTTCGATCTGCTCGAAGCCCTGATCAAACGCCCCGGCAACGTCGTTACCCGGGCACAGCTCTACGAGGACGTGTGGGGGATCGACTTCGAGACCTCGTCCAACTCCCTCGACGTCTACATCGGATACTTGCGGAGGAAGACCGAAGCCGGGGACCGGCCCCGGGTCATCCACACCGTACGCGGCGTGGGATACGTGGTGCGCGAGGAGCGATGAGCCTGCGCGGCCGCATCGCCGCGGTAGCCGCGGTAGCCGTCGCCCTTGCGGTCGTGCTGGTCTCGGCGGGCGCCTACCTGGCCGCCCGATCGGAGCTGAGAGCAGAGGTCGACGAGGCGCTCATGGAGCGGGCAACGCTGGTGAGCAACGCTTTCGACGAGTTCGAGCAGCTGGTCGCACAGAACCGCCTCGGCCAGCTTCCCTTCGGGCTGGGGGCAGGCGCGCGTCGTAACTTCGACGTCGTGTACTACCAGCTGACGTTCCCCTCGGGTCGGCGTCTCATCCCTCGCGACCAGCCTGCGCTGCCGCCGGTGTCGTCAGACATGGTCGACGATAACCCCGTCCTCACCGACGAGGTCGTGGAGGGGGTCCACGTTCGCATGGCGGCCATCGATGCCAGCCCGTTCGGGGTCGTTCAGATCGCCCGGCCGCTCACCGAGGTCGACGCCATCCTCTCCGGGTTGGCGACGATCCTGCTCACCGTCGGTTTCGTGGGCACCGCCGC
>CAYQZO010000087.1:0-7372 GCA_964421925.1 uncultured Acidimicrobiaceae bacterium | reverse complement strand
GTGGGGGAGGCGTGAGCAGGCGGAGCCTGCGAGCGGAGGGGGCTCCTCGACCTGCCCCCTCTGCGGACGGACCCTCCGGGTCCGCCGCGTCTCCCCCGCTTCAGCGGGGGAGACGAAGCATCGATTGGCTTGATAGCTTTCACCGCATGGCCAGGGTGAAGATCCCATCGTGGACGTGGCGGGTTGCATTCGCAGTCGTTGTCGGCGTCGTCGTGGTCAGCGTGATCTGGGCGTGGCTGTACGCCAACCACATCCGCTCCGAGTTCCTCATCCCGCGGGCCGACGACCGCCCCTACCGCGCCGAGGCCTTCGCCACGCCGCCGGGCCGGATCGTGCTCCCCCCGTTCGACGAGCTGTCCCGCCCCGGTGTGTGGGGGTTCGAGACCGAAGACGGCGGCTACCTTCAGCTCACGTCGATCGAAGACGAGACAGAGGCCGACGTGACCTGGAACGTCACGCCGTTCGGCGAGGGAGTCACCGCCGGAGAGTTCGGACGGGTCGACGCCGACGCCTACCCGGGGGATCCCCTCATCGCCCACGGCCTCGGTTTCCAGGACCCCGTCATCGCCGGTGAGCTCGGCCCCCACCCGGTGTGGTTCATCGACGGACGACGCTCCACGTGGGTGATCATCGCCCACGGCCGAGGTACCGAGCGGCTGACCGAATCGCTCCGCATTCTTCCTCGTCTCGTCGAGGAAGGGTTCCCCGTCCTCGTCGTCACCTACCGCAACGACGAGGGCGCCCCGGAGAGCGACACCGGAATGCGAACCTGGGGGCTCACCGAGTGGCGCGACATCGACGCCGCCCTCCAGTTCGCCGAGCGAGAAGGGGCACGCGAGTACATCCTGTACGGTCACGACATGGGCGCCGAGATCGTGTCCATGTTCCTGCACGAGAGCGAGCGGGTCGGTGCGGTGGCCGGACTGATCCTCGACTCGCCGGTGCTCGACTTCGAGGCGTTCGTCGATCACAACTCCGGCTGGATCCCGGGGCCGATCGCAGCCCTCGGCAAACAGATGGCCCGTATCCGCTTTGGCATCGAGTGGGCCGAGCTCGACCAGATCGACCGGGCAGACCAGTTCGACGTGCCGGTCCTCGCCATCCACGGTGACGAGGACGACGTCGTTCCCATCGCGGTCACCGAGGCCTTCGTTGCCGCCCGACCCGATGCCGATCTGCTTCGTATCCCCGCAGCCGCGCACGGAGACGCATGGAACGTCGCCTCCGCCCTCTACGAGGAGACGGTGGTCGCGTTCGTGTCCCGTATCGCCGCCGAGTAGCCGCCATAGACTGACCGCCACATGATCTACCTCGACCACGCCGCGACCACTCCGATGCGCCCCGAGGCGATTGCCGCCATGGAGCCGTTCCTCGGTGAACGTTTCGGCAACCCTTCCGGCATCCATGCGGTGTCCCGCCGGGCCAAGAATGCGCTCGAGGAGTCCCGGCTGCGGGTGGCGGCCGCCCTCGGCGCCGCACATCCGCTCGAGATCGTCTTCACCGGTGGCGGCACCGACGCCGACAACCTCGCGGTCGTGGGCGCAGCGCTTGCGAGCGACGCGGGCGGCGTGGTGACGACCGCCATCGAGCACGACGCGGTTCTCGAGTCGGCGCGGTTCCTCGAGCGCCTGGGACGACCGGCGACCATCGCTGCCGTGGACGGCGACGGGGTGGTCGATCCCGACGCGATCGTGGACGCGGTATCGGCGGATACCGCGGTGGTGTCGGTGATGAGCGCCAACAACGAGACCGGCGTCGTCCAGCCGGTGCAAGAGATCGCAGCGAGGCTTGGCGGGCGGACGGTGCTCCACACCGACGCGGTGCAAGCAGTCGCCTCGCTACCCGTCACCGTCGGCGAGACGGGAGCCGACCTCATCTCGGTCTCGGCACACAAGATCGGCGGCCCCCAGGGCGTCGGCTGCCTCTACGTCCGCCAGGGGGTGGAGCTCGAGCCCGTGCTCCACGGCGGTGGCCAGGAGCTCGGCAGGCGCTCCGGGACCCACAACGTCGCCGGCATCGTCGGGTTCGCCGCTGCCCTGGAAGCTGCGGTGGCCGATCGGTCCCGCTACCGGGCGACGGTCGGCGCCGCCCGTGATCGGTTCCTCTCCGACCTGGCGGTCCGGGTGAAGGTGGAGGCCACCGCCGACGGCCGGGATCGACTCGCCTCCCACGCTCATGTCCGGTTCCCCGGGGTCGCGTCAGAGACCTTGCTCATCCGGCTCGATCAAGAGGGCATCGCTGCCGCCGCCGGGGCCGCCTGTCACAGCGGCGCCCAGCTCACGAGCCATGTTCTCGATGCCATGGGCGTTCCCCCCGACCATGGCGCCGAGTACGTCCGGTTCAGCTTCGGCTGGCCCGACGACGAGACCACCGCACGGGAGGCTGCTGCGATCGTCGCCGCGGTCGTCGAGGAGCTCCAGTGAGGGCACTCGTCGCCATGTCGGGCGGGGTGGACTCGTCGGTCGCAGCAGCCCTCACCATCGAATCCGGCTTCGACGTGATCGGCGTCACGCTCAAGCAGTGGGTGGGGCCGAACGGTGAGATGCCCACCTCGGGTTGTTGCACGGTGGCGGACGCCGAGGATGCCAGGCATGTGGCCGCCCGGCTCGAGGTTCCCTACTACGTGCTCGACTACGTCGACGAGTTCACCGATGCGGTGGTCGCACCCTTCGCCACGGACTACCTGGCTGGACGGACCCCCAACCCCTGCGTCGAGTGCAACCGCAAGGTCCGGTTCGCCGCCCTCTTCGACCGGATGGACGCCCTCGGGGCCGACGTGCTGGTGACCGGGCACCATGCCCGCGTCCGACACGACCGGACGGGATGGCATCTGCTGCGGGCCGTGGACGGGACCAAGGACCAGTCCTACGTGTTGCACATGCTCGGCCAGCGTCAGCTGGCGCGGATCCGCCTTCCCATCGGAGAGATGACCAAGGCTGAGGTGCGGCGGCGTGCTCGCGAGCTCGGGCTGGGCACGGCGGCCAAGCCGGACAGCCAGGACATCTGCTTCGTCAAGAGCGACTACCGGGCATTCCTGGAGAGCGTCGCACCCGGCGCCTCCCGAGCCGGCGATATCGTCGCCACCGACGGGACGGTGCTCGGCAGCCACTCCGGTGTGAGCGGGTTCACCGTCGGGCAGCGGCGCGGGCTCGGCATCGCCCTCGGAGAGCCCCGCTACGTCGTGGAGGTGCGCCCGGAGACCGCCGAGGTCGTGGTGGGCGGCTACGACGAAATGCTCGTCGATGGCCTCGTCCTTTCGGCGGTGACCTTCGTAGCCGGTTCGCCACCGGGATCGCCGCACTGCGACGTCAAGGTGCGATACCGGTCCAAGCCGGCGCCGGCGACGATCGAGCCGGACCCGTCGGGATGGCTGGTTCACTTCGACGAGCCCATCCCCGCTCCAGCGCCGGGACAATCGGCCGTCTTCTACGACGGAGACGAGGTGCTCGGAGGCGGGGTGATCGAAGGAGCGACGAAAGCAGATGGCTGACGCTCCCGAAGCTGCTCGCGCTTCCGAGCTGCGCGACCGGCTCCGCTACCACGACTACCGGTATCACGTCCTCAACGACCCCGAGATCTCCGACATCGAGTTCGACACACTGCTCCGGGAGCTGCAGGCGCTGGAAGCGTCCCACCCCGAGCTGATCACCCCCGACTCGCCCACCCAGCGGGTGGGTGGTCCGGCGCTCGACCTGTTCGCGCCGGTGACCCACCGGGAGCGCATGTTCTCGATGGACAACGTGGAGAACCTGGAGGACCTAGAAGCATGGGAGGCTCGCCTCGCCCGCATTCTCGACCGTCCACCGGAGGCGTATGCCTGCGAGCTCAAGATCGACGGGCTCGCGGTCTCGCTCACCTACGAGGACGGCCGGCTCACCGGGGCGGCGACCCGGGGGGACGGGGTGGTGGGGGAGGACATCACGGCCAACGTGCGCACCATCGGGGCGGTCCCGCTCGTGTTGCGCGGCGAAGCGCCCGCGGTGATGGAGGTGCGCGGCGAGATCTACATGCCGGTGTCCGCCTTCGAGGAGCTCAACGCTCGCCAGGCGGAACTCGGCGAGAAGCCCTACGTCAACCCGCGCAACACCGCGGCGGGCTCGGTGCGGCAGAAGGATCCGGCGGTGACCGCGGGCCGCAAGCTCTCCATCTGGACCTACCAGCTCGGCTACCTGGAGGGTGGCCCGGCGCTGACCACCCATACCGAGCAAATGGCCTGGCTGCGCGATCTCGGTTTGCCCGTGAACCCGGCGAACGAGACCGTCGCCGACATCGATGCCGTGGAGGCCTACGTACGCGCCGCAGAGGCGGGCCGTCACGACCGCGACTATGAGATCGACGGGATGGTGATCAAGGTCGACTCCCTCGCCGACCAGGCCGCGCTCGGGTTCACCGCCAAGAGCCCGCGCTGGGCCGTCGCCTACAAGCTCCCACCCGAAGAGCAGACCACGGTCCTGGAGAAGATCCTGGTCAACGTGGGCCGCACGGGCGCGGTCACCCCGTACGCACAGCTCGCCCCCGTGTTCGTGGGCGGGGTGACCGTGGCCAATGCGACCCTGCACAACGAGGGCGAGGTGCAGCGCAAGGACGTCCGGGAGGGCGACACCGTGATCGTGCGCCGCGCCGGCGACGTGATCCCCGAGGTGGTCGGTCCGGTGCTGGCCCGCCGTCCCAAGGGGGCGCGGGTGTGGAAGATGCCGGAGCAGTGCCCGTTCTGCGGCAACCCCATCGTGCTCCCCGAGGGTGAGGCCAAGGCGAAGTGCACCGGGGGGTACACCTGCCCGAGCCGGCTCCGCGAGCACCTCGCCCACTTCGCCGGGCGCGGCGCCATGGACATCGAGGGCCTCGGCTACAAGACCATCGATCTGCTGCTCTCCGAGTCGATCATCGAGGATCCGGCCGACATCTTCACCATCGAGCCCGACGACCTGCTCGGCCGGGAGGGCTGGGGCGATGTATCGGTGAGCAACCTCCTGGCCGCCATCGACGCCGCCAAGAACCGGGAGCTCGCCCGTTTGCTGTCCGGGTTCGGCATCGACCACGTCGGGGGCACCGTCGCCCGGGTGCTGGCCAGGAGATTCGGTTCGGTGGAGGCGCTCGCCGCCGCCACCGAAGACGACATCACCGCCATCGACGGGATCGGCCCCGAGATCGCGGGCTCGGTGGTGGCCTGGTTCGCCGACCCCGACAACCAGAAGCTCATCGCCAAGCTTGGAGCCGCCGGGGTGCGGATGGAGGATCCGGTCGACGACTCGGTCGGCGCCGACCTCCTCGAGGGGATCACCATCGTCCTCACCGGGACCCTGGACGGTTTCAGCCGGGACGAGGCCAAGGCCGCCGTGGAGGACCGCGGTGGCAAGGTGACCGGCTCCGTTTCTGGCAAGACGACTGCGGTTGTGGCCGGCGACTCGCCCGGATCCAAGGCGCGCGCCGCCGAAGAGAAGGGCATCCCCCTGCTCGACGAGGCCGCCTTCGTCCGCCTCCTCGAGGAGGGGGCGGCGGCACTCCCCGCCTAGGTCGCCCGGACGGACGGACCGGCGCTAGGCCCCGCGCGCCTCGAAGAGCACCTCGAGGTGGGCCTCGTCCTCGACCTCGACGAACCCGAGGTTCGGGGGTGGGATGTCGAAGTCGGTGAGGGCGATGTCGAGCTCCCCGGTCACCAGGACGACGGTCCCATCCTTGCGGGCTTCCACGTCCCACACCACTTCCCGGTCGACACCGTTGACGGTCAGGGTGCCCGCCACCTGCATGGTGACGACCTCGCCGTCGGGAGCGTCCGGGAGCTGGAACTCCGATGCGGTGAACCGTGCGATCGGGTCGCTGGCGAACAGGTCGCGGACGAACGAGTCGCGTCGCGGCTGATCGGACTGGAAGGTGGTGAGATCGATCGTGAACTCGAACCCCTTGCCCACGATGATCGTTCCCACGAGCTCGTCGCTGCGGCCCACCGCACGAGCGCTGAGCCCTCGCAAGGTCTCGGGAACGGTCCAGGTGGCCGATCCCTGGGTGATCACGAACTCGCTGAGCGGTCCCGTGGGCAGGGTCGTCGTGGGTGCAGCGGTCGTCTCCACACCGGGGTTGCTGACCGATGGAGGAGCCAGCGTGGTCGTGGTCAGGTCGGAGAGGCTGAGCTCGCCCGAGGCTACGTTGCCGCGACCGAAGAGACCGACGGCGAGGCCGAACGCCACGATCACCGGAATCGCCACCGCCCACATCGGCCAGTGCACGGTGGCGAAGTAGGGCGTGAGCAGCCCGACCGTCACGAAGATCAATGCGGCCACCGGCACGCCGTATCCGATGAGGTTGCCCAGCGCGGTCTGGTCGACGATGGCGATGGCGATGAGCGCGGCGAAGAAGCCTCCGACCATGGCCCAGCGGAAGGTGGCGAGCCCGTTGTCGGTGGCCCTGACCCTGCGCCACAGCCATCCGGACGCCAGGCCGATGAGGAGCGCACCGACCGTGACCGTCAGCGAGTTGGCGATGATCTCGTCGGGGCTGCGCAGGGTGAAGGCGAGCAGGGTGCCGGCGATGGCCCCGACCGCACCGGCGGTGAGGCCGGCCAGCCAGGGGTCGAGGGCGTGCGGGTCGTACGTGTAGCTGCTGCTCATGGCGCTATTGAACTCGGAACACCCATGTAACGCTCCCGGGGTCGGGGGCACCCGACGGTCCCTCCCAGGCCGCCTCGACCAGATGCAGGCCGGCTCCCCATGCCTCGATCGCCTTGCCCGGCCCGGGGTCGAACTCGTGGAGCCCGGTGCCCTCGATCCACACCACCTGGTCGTCGGGGATGGCGATGCCGTCGATGACCAGGGTCGCCCGATATCCGGAGGCGAGATCGAGCACCACGGTCGGCTGGCCGAATCGCAGCTCTCCGTTGCCGGGCTCGATGCGGTCCACGGCGCCGGGGAGCGGCTCGGGCTCGCCGCGAGGGACGAGGAGCACGGCGCCGAGCACAACCAGGATGAAGGCGAGCCCAAGCCCGAGGAAGGCGATCCGATACTTCGTGGGGGTCACGGGCGTTGAGCGTATTGGCTCGTCGCCGGTAGCTCGTGGCGCTCCTGCTCATACACTGACGGGATGCGGCTCAACCCGGTCTTTGCCGAGCTCGGCGACTATCCCATCGCCACCATCCAGGCCCGCGCCCGCGACCGACGGGACGCAGGTCTGCCCGTGGTCGACTTCTCCATCGGCGATCCCCGCGAGCCAACGCCGCCGTTCATCGCCGAGGCGCTCAAGGAGGCGGTCTCCGAGGTCTCCCAGTACCCGACCGCCGCCGGACTCGCCGAGTTCCGGGGTGCCGTTGCCGGCTACGTGGAACGACGCTTCGGCGTCGTGGTCGATCCGGACCGGCAGGTGCTGCCCGCGAGCGGCGCCA